>CANHPK010000021.1 GCA_947462525.1 Roseiflexaceae bacterium
TCATGAACTCTTGGAAGTCGGTGCTGTTGATGGCGTGCTTGCCGCCGTTCATGATGTTCATCATGGGGACGGGCAAGACGTGCGCATGCGTGCCGCCGATGTAGCGGTACAACGGCTGGCCATATGCAGCGGCGGCAGCCTTGGCGACGGCCAACGAGACACCGAGGATGGCGTTGGCGCCCAGGTGCTTCTTGGAGTCGGTGCCGTCGAGCGCAATCATTGCGCTGTCGATGGCAACCTGATCGGCTGCGTCGAAGCCGACGAGGGCATTGGCGATGTTGGTGTTGACGTTCTGGACTGCGGTCAGCGTACCCTTGCCCAGGTAGCGCTTTTTGTCGCCGTCACGCAATTCGAGGGCCTCGTGGGCGCCGGTCGATGCGC
Organism: Roseiflexaceae bacterium; assembly: GCA_947462525.1. Lineage (GTDB taxonomy): Bacteria > Chloroflexota > Chloroflexia > Chloroflexales > Roseiflexaceae > UBA965. The sequence goes on from CANHPK010000021.1 coordinate 382, forward strand.
CGGATGGGACGATGGCACGACCCATGGCGCCACCGACAAGCCGGACATCGGCTTCGAGGGTCGGGTTACCGCGCGAGTCCAAGACTTCACGGGCGACGATTGATTTGATAATCGTTGACAAGATTGTTCTCCTCATATAGCCAATACTGCGTGGGAATGCAGACTACCGCACAAAAAAAAGCATGCACCTGGCACGGACGCCACTATCTGCTTGCGCCCGCGATTATAGCCGACGTTTGGAATTTGGGCAAATACGTTTATCTGAGCGGGGTTTATTGCAATAAACCCCGCTCAATATCCCAAAAACCCCGCTCGAAACAGACGAAATCTCACACACTCCGTGCAAACAATCCTTGGTTTCCCGAGAACGCAACCGTGCACGTCTTCCGTCCCATCCGACTCATTCCTAATTCCTAATTTCTAATTCCTAGTTCTCGTACGCACCGATCTGCGCCACCTCGAGCGCATACGGCCCTGCTTGGCCGCTGATGATGAGTCGCATGGAGCGGATGTTGCTGGGGTCGAGGACGTATCCTTGCAGGACATCGCCGGAGCGCTTGGGCACGAACAACCGCCACGGCAGCCGGATGTCTTGCCAGGTGTTTGGCTGTGTCGCGAACGTGGCTTCGTAGCCGATTGCGCGGTTGGTATTGCGCACCGAGATGCCGTATGTTTTGCCGTCGCCACGGACACGCAGGGTGAGGCCGTCGTAGCCGTCGAGATTACGGGCGCTGGGGAGGTCGGTCTGTACCGTGGCAAAGCCGCCGTTGTAGTCGAAGCGTACGACGCCGCTGAACAGCGCACTGCCGTTGCCGGTGGGTTGGATGGTGCTGTCGCTGATCCCACCCATCACGGTGTCGGTCCGGCTGTACCATGCGTCGAGCGATGATGGATCAGCAAACGAATAGAGGTCCCATTGACCCGAGTGGGCGTCTTGGCCATCGGTGGCGGGGCGCTGCGCCTGCAAAAAATCTTCGAGCGCGGCGATACCACTATTGGTAAGGGTGAGTACCAAGAGCATGGAAAAGGAAAGGAGGCCGTTGATCATTTCGTGCTCCACTTGTGATGCGTTTATCGTACAAAAGGAGCGTGAGTGGGTAATGAGTACGGTTTGTCATTTTAAGCAGGGTTTATTGCAATAAACCCTGCTCGAAAGAGATACGCCCCGTCCGAATGTTCAGCAATCCCAATCAATCCCCCTGGATTGACTCCGCTCCGGAGCAACATCGCAACGCATCACGTAGAATCACATCAGACAATGGATTTTCAGTTAGGCGAAGCCAAACGAGGCCCGACACTGATATCTAATACCTGATCACTGATAACTCCCCGGAGGGCTGTAATGACACATACCACCGACCGTCTCTTCCGCCACATGGCCTGGGCCAACGCGCAGACATTCGCTATACTCGCCGCACTTCCCGAGTCAATCTATGCACACAGTGAACCGGGCAACGATTGGAACGTCGGCATGATTGCCGCCCATCTGGCCGAAGCGGCAACCAGCTATGCCTCGCGCCTCGACGGTGCGCCATATGCTGATTTGCCGTTCGACCGCATCACAACCCACGCCGAGCTCGCCATTGCCGCGGCTGCCTGTGCCGGTGCCGATGCACGGCTGCGTCAGGCGGCCTTGCTGCCCGAGGGCATGGTAGCCCGCAAAGACGACCCGAACAACATCCGCGCGCGTTCGACCGTGCTCGGCCAATCGATCCACCACGCCACCGAACACCGCGCCCAGATCGCTGGTGCACTGGTGGCCCACGGCATCACGGCACTCGATTTGGACGCACTGGATGTCTGGGCGCTGGGTGATGCCGAGGGGCTGGGGGAGTGAGTATGTTCGAGCGATGTTGATTGCAAGAAACCCTGCTTGAAACCCACCCTATTTCACGCGGCGTACTTTTCGGCGATGTGCGCATAAATCGCCTGACATTTTTCGTTAAATAGCGCAGGGTCGTAGGGTGCAGGGAGCTCTGTGTCGAGTACTTCTTGGATCTTGAGTTGTACCCGTGCCCGCGTTGAGACGCGCTGGCGCCACTCGAGTACCAATGTCTCTTGCAAACGCGCCAGGAGTTCTCGGGCGACACGCTTGACTTGGTCGCGCTCTTGGGTCGTCAATGCTGGGGCTGGCCGCGTCAAGATGTCGAAAATGACGAGTTCAGACTCACTCAGATTCTCCCGAACATGGCGCTGCTGCTCTTCGCTGAGCTGCTCTGCGAGTTTGACGAGGTCGCCGAAGAGATCTTCGATGTTCCGGCTTCCGTTGTTGTAACTCTCGATCAACGCCTTGAATCGTTCGAGTAGGTCAGATCGCGCCGGATTTTCTGTGACCATCTTCTCAATCTGGTGTTGTATTGCCGCTTTGAGCGCCTCGATGTCCAGTTGTTTGTGTGGGGATTGTTTGAAGCGATCGGCGAGGGCTTGGAAGTTGATGCGCGACAGGTCCAACGGTGGACGTGTACTCTCGTGGACCGCCACACCAGATAGCGACCGATCCAGCAGCAACGCAATAGACTTCATCACATCAGATGTATCGATCGGATCTGGGTTGAGTGCCGTTTGGATTGCGTCTCGTATGGTCAGGGCCACGGTAATCGGCACTGCAAATTGTTGTGCGACCGGGTCTGGCTTCACCGCTTGATACAGCGTCGTCGCGAGTCGGACATGACCCATAAAGCGGCGGCGAACGTCCTCGGGATTGATGAGTCCTTCAACGGCGTTTTGAATCGCTTCGAGGCGCGCTAAGCCGGTCTGCTGATGGATGAAGGAGGGATTGGCATTGTGTTGTGAACAAAAATCCTGCATCTCGCCCACCGCTGAGCGCAACTCGCTAACCAATTCCTCCAAGTTTTTAATGGGAGTTACACCGTCTGTTCTCCCGCCATACAGGGCCAATGCCCGTTCGAGTGCCGCAAACACATTCGCATAATCGACGATGATGCCGCTGTGTTTGCCCGGATAGACGCGATTTGCACGGGCTATCGTCTGCATCAACGTGTGATTGCGCATGGGTTTGTCGAGGTAAATCGTCGAGCAGCTTGGTGCATCAAAGCCGGTCAGCCACATCGCACAGACAAAGACGATGCGGAGGGGATCTTTGGTATCCTTGAACTTTTCATCGAGCGGTGGAGTGGATTCCTTCATGCGGCGACGATGTGGTTCGATGTCGAGTCCCATGGCCTGCATCTGGGTGATTTCGTTTTGGCCAGGCGACACCACGACTGCCATGTCGGTGGTCTGCAAAATCTCGTACCGGTGATCGAGCTCTGCGAGCCGTTCCGCATAGGAAGAGTCACGCTCATCTAGAGGCAGGAACATCCAACGACCGCGTTCATCGCGGGCATCCTCCAATGCGATCTGCCAGTGGGTTTTGACCTTGTCGTACATGCGCACGGCAGTGGCTTTGTCGATCGAAACAACCATGGCTTTGCCGACAAAACCGCGGCCGATGAAGTGTTGCACGATGTCGCGGGCGATAGTCTCGAGCCGGTCGTCACGCGTCAGAATGTGGTATTGCCTGCCCAAATCGTGATTGAGTTTGGCTTCTTGCTCGTCGTCCAGTTCTGCGGCATCGATGATTTTTTGCATCTCGTCATCGAAGTTTGGATTGTTGATTTTGAGCTCGGGCGTACGGTTTTCGTAGTACAAAGGAACCGTCGCGCCGTCTTCGATGGATTGCTTGAAGTCGTAGATCGATACGTAATCACCAAAAACCTCGCGCGTGCGTTCTTCGCCTGCGATGAGGGGAGTGCCCGTGAACGCCAGAAACATGGCCCGTGGCAACGCAGCGCGCATGTTCATCGCCATGGTGTCGTATTGACTGCGATGCGCTTCGTCGGCCATTACAATGACGTCGCTACGGTCGGTCAGTACCTCACTGGTTTGGAACTTGTGGATGAGCGTAAACACATACCGCTCGTTGCCGCGCAACAGTTGACGCAGATGTGCTCCGCTGGTTGCGTGCGACTGTTGGCTGCCGGGAGTCAATGCGCCGACCGAAGCAAATGTTTTGGCGATTTGGTCGTCGAGCTCGATGCGATCCGTGACCACCACAAAGGTCCAGTTTCCGGGGACAGTACGGAGTACCTTTTGGGCGAAAAAAACCATTGCCAAGCTCTTGCCGCTGCCCTGCGTCTGCCAAAAGACACCCGCGCGACCGTGACCCATGCTCCGGGCAGTGATCATTGATCGGAGCGCATTGTTGACGCCCAAATACTGGTGGTTTTGGGCCATGATCTTGACGGTGCCTGCCGCGGCGGTGGAGAAGAGGACGAAGTTTTCACAGATATCGATCAACCGGGCTTGATCACAGATACCGCGCAACAAGACTTCCAGCGACACGCGGCGCGGCTCTTTTTCGTCGGCGATGCGCTTCCATTCCACGAAGCGCTCCCAATTCGCACTGATTGTACCGACGCGGCTCGCGGTCCCGTTCGACACGAGGATTGCTACGTTGTACCAAAACAACTGTGGGATGGCGGCTTTGTAGTGGGTGATGTTTTCGTCGAATGCAGCCCGCACCGATACTTGTGGTTTTTTGAATTCCAGCACGAGCCATGGCAAGCCGTTGACAAAGCAGACCACATCAGGCCGGCAGGTGTACATCTGGGAGGTCACTGTGAGTTGGCTGACCGCCAAGAACGTATTGTTGGTCGGCTGCTGCCAATCGATCACGCGCACACGTTCGCTCACTTTAGCGCCGGTTCGTGCATCGGTATAGGTGACCGGGATACCATCCTTCATCAATCCGTAAATTTCGCGGTTGGCTGCGATGGTGTCCATGCCACCACGGTGCCGCTGGAGCAGCTCAGCGGCGACCTGCAGCGACTCGGGAGGGACCGTTTGATTGAGCCGTTGGAGCGCGCCGATGAGCTGTGTCCACAGGACGACTTCCGCTTTGTTGTCGCGACCGAGCGTACCCTCGGGACCGAGCACTTCGTCCCGGGCGTTGATGGTCTGCCACCCCAGCGCGGTCAATATTTCGAGTGCGGGCTGTTCGACCAGGTGATCTTCGGTGTAGTCTTGCGGGCTCATATGCACACCTTTTGGCTATCCTCTATGTTTCTGCCAGTATAACGTCGTACAAGAGTAGATTCTACAGGTCTACGCTTTGTTGCGTTCGTAGGCTTGGCGGATAACGTGCATTGCAGCAGGAATCTGTGCACGGTCCTTGAGGAAGAAGAGGACATCTCCCCCACTCCATTCCGTTGCATAGGTGATATAGGTATACGCGCTCGTATCGCGAGTGAGGTTTGTCGGGTCATCGACGTCTTTGTAGTCGATATTAATCAGCAGTACGAGATGCGCTTTACGGGGGATGATTTCGAGGACGTAATCGTAGACGCGGTAGACGACCGTGCGTGAGCCACACAGCTCGATGACATCCGATGCGATTGCCAGAATCTGTGGTCGAATTGCATCGAACAATACTCGAGCTCCATCATCGAAGCCAATGTTTTCTATGCTGTACTGCTGCGCACGTTCTTGGAGCTCTACAAGTTCTTCTTGGCGTACGAGTGCTTTGTCTACCTGCAAACTCGGCCATACGGTGGTTGCTCGCGATGCGAGCAGTGAGCCTCGTTTGGCCATCTGTACTTCGGTCCAAGTCGTCTGCTCGCGAATGAAAACATTCAAACTGACTGAACTTTCATTAAAACCCTTGTTCATCGTCTTTTTCACTTCAAACGGACGATCGCTGTATTCCGGGTTATAGCCAGTGAGCGTAATGTTGCCGAGTCGATGTACCCATGTTGCGTGGATCTGTTGCCAGTTTTCACCCAGCATTTTTTGCCACTCTGAAGATACTTTTTCGTTTTGGGGCATGACATGTTCAATAGTGAGATTGCTTATTGGGTATTGTTCTTTGCTGTCGTTTTCGAGCCGATCAAGCAAATAAAAGCACGTCCGCATTGTGTAGATATTATGTGTTTCGAGAGCCGATTTGAACTCGGTATCCGTTGGGAAGCGATTACTTTTCTCCAGTCTGGCGAGTGCAATTTTTAGGCTCAGCAACGGCTCATTGGTACGGATTTTGTAGGCGATATTGGCGAAAATCTGATACAAACTCCGGGTCTGCATATCGCAGGCCGAGCGGCGAAAGACATAACTCTCGAGAAGCAGGATTGCCTCGTTGAATTGTTTACTGGTGAAGGCCGAGTTTTGCGCATGGCATTCATACAGACGGAGCATCAGTGGCGATGCGACCTCGACGAGTTTGCGCAACCGCGTGGCTGCTGCCTGCAACAGTGGATCGTGCTCTTTTGCGAGACTGAACCGCACATAATGCGTTGCATAGCGCTGCAGTTCTTTCAAAATGTCGTCTATGCTACGCGTTTTTTGCTCAGTGGTGAAGTAGCTCCGGAAGTGGGAGTAGATTGCATCGGCGCGGTATTGCTTGCTCGGTTTGAGCTTGAGCACGAGGTAATCGCGACAAAATGTATCAAAATCGCTACTGTAGTGATTCCCAAAGAGCTGCTCGATCGGACGCCAGTAGGACTCGTAGAGCGAGGTCTGTTTGTCATCGTCGAGGCGCATCAACACATAGTTGCGGATGAGGTCGGCTTGGGTCAAATCGAGCCCAGTCGAATTGAGGCTCTCGAAGATCATCTGTGGATCATCGACGCCTCTTGTCAGACTCACATCGACGATGACGAGCTTTTTGATGCCTTCATATACCACATGGAGGTCGGCAGTGGCCAAGAGTTCACAAAAATACTCGTAATTCTCGCGAATGGCTGGCGCTGTGTCGTTTGTTGCAGGTGCACGTGTGATGATGGCGGTCAGCGCTTCATCGTCTCCACGACGGAGGCGCAATTTGCTGCGCCAATCGCCTTTCCCGTGAGGGTTGCGGAGAAAGCGGTCTTCGATTTCGGCAGCACTGGGCAATGTCTCATCGTCGTTGTGCGGAAGTGCCGCGAGGTGGTCGCGCAGGGCTGCGAAGAGGAGTGAAACGGTGGTAAACCGCTGTTGCCCATCGATGAGCAACCAGCGTGGGATGGCTGCTTGACTGTCCGCTGCGGCGATGTAAACCACCGAACCCAGGAAGTGCGCTTGGGTGTCCGGCTCCGTCCCTACTCGGACGATGTCGTTCCAGAGTTGCTGGCAGTGCTTGGTGCCCCACGAGTAATCCCGTTGGAAGATCGGGACGATGAATTGCTTCGCGCCGTCGAGCTGCGTCATAAGCGGTAGGTTTTGTGCGTGCATGGTCTGTTCCTCGCTGTTTAGCGCGTCTCTGGTCTGCTCGCTGGTATCACTCCACCGCTCCCACATCCAACTGCCCCGACAACAAGCGCGGCAACAGTAGGTCGCGGGTACGGCGGAGGGAGTCTTTTTGTTGCAATAGGGAAGTTAGAAGAACACGTATCTCGCGAATACGTTCGTTGAATTTATCAATCAATTGCTGAGGCGGAAGTACAAATAAGTAATCAGATACAACACCAGCACTCGCACTTTTGCGTGTCGTGCCTGTAGAAGCCCCAGTTACATATGCATAATACTCTGCCGACTCCATCAGATAGAACAAATAATAGGGAGGCAACCTATTGTTTATTGGTGAAACCCGGATCAGATATGACGCGAACACCGCATCCACATTCTGCTCTACTATTCCGACTTTACCGGGATCTGCCATACGAATTACAAGAACGTCGCCGAGTTGCAGACGGTACTCCTCGAATTCCTGTGACGAGATTGGGCAATATGGCACTGCTGACCAATCAATGAAACTCGTTTTGTTTATGTCCATTCCACGCAGGTATTTTGGTCCAACTTTTTCGGTATTGCTAGATTCGGTATAACCATATTTTGTTTTGACGAACTCCCCCAACTTCCGCACCTCCCACCCCTGCGGGATCGGCCCGAGCGCTGAGTCGACCAGTGGCACCCCCTCGTGGCCCGGGTAGCGGAAGTGGACGAACCACTCGCGGTACAACGACCGTGCCATCTTCTCGAGGACGGCGATGCGGCGCTGGTTGTTCTCGATCAGGTCGTCATACGCCGACAAGATGCCCGCGATGCGCCGCTGGACGGGGAGGGGTGGGAGTGGGATTTCTATGTTTTTTAAGGATGAAATTGTGTATGCAAGTTGGGATGATCCAATTACACATTTCTGTAATTCCGCCTTGCCAAGAGGTGAAATAAAGAAATACTTCAAATAACTACTCTCGAGATTGGTAAAATTACGAAACCAAGTTAAGTTTCCATCAGCGAAATGAAACTTGTCAGAAAACTTTACAACATATGGAACTCCTAGAGTCCCTCTGGAGGTCAGAAGGATATCACCAGCAACTATAGAACCTTGCTGTAAAGCAATTTGTTGATACCGGTTTTCTGAAATGAAAAGTAACTCAGAGTGAGCTAGCCCGTTAACTTTTTCGATTATTTCTTTACTTTTAAGAAATGGCACACCACTCTCAACAAGCTCATTTGCGTATATTCGTTTGCTTGATGTTACATCACAATGATGTACTAACTTCTGAGTTTTCCACTTCTCCATCACACCCCCCCCATAATCCCAGCCGCGTTGCGGGCGATGGTGGCCTCGAGCTCGCGGGCCTGGGTGGTCAGGGCGGCCAGTTCTTCGTTCAGGGCGGCGAACGACGCCAAGAAATCCTCGTCACTCACATCCTCGCCCGGGGCCACGCCCACGTAGCGGCCCGGGTTGAGCGACCAGCCTTGGGCGGCGATGGCCTCGATGCTGGCGACCTTGCACAGGCCGGGGATGTCGCGGTAGGAGGGCGCGTCGCCGAAGACCTCGGCGAGTTTGGCGGTCAACTCGGCACCACCGACGGTCGGGTCGGGTGCTTCGCCGCGGTAGAGACGCACGATATTGGCAATAAAGCCGATCTGGGCCGGCGACCAGTCGCGGTGGGCCCGGTCGATCTGGCGGTAGATGTGGCGCGCGTCGATGAACAGCACCGTGTCGGCCCGGTCGGTGTGTGCTTTGCCTTTGTCGAAGAACCACAGGGTGCAGGGCAGTGTGACGGTGTAGAACATGTTGGGGCCGACGGCGACGATGACGTCGACGGTCCGCGCTTCGATGAGCTTTTGGCGGATGTCTTGCTCGCTGGAGCGCGCGTCCGAGGCCGAGTTGGCCATCACAAAGCCGGCACGCCCTACCGACGTGAGGGTCGAATAAAACAACTGGATCCAGAGGTAGTTGGCGTTGTCGGTTTTGGGCAGACCATAGGGGAACCGGCGGCCGGGGCCGACCATGTCCTTGAGGCGGTCTTTGTCGACGGCGTTGACGTTGAACGGCGGATTGGCCAGCACAAAGTCGAAGTTGCCCGTCGCATCGTAGGGGTCGTCGTAATAGCTGTTGGTGGTGCCGCCGTGGCGCACCTGGCCTTCGAGTCCGTGTATGGCCAGATTCATCCGGCACAAGCGGCCGGTGGCGTCGGTCTTTTCGATGCCATAGATCGCCAACTCACGGGCCGGGTCTTTTTGGCGCTCGCTGACAAACCTAGCCGACTGCACAAACATGCCCCCCGATCCGCAGGCGGGATCGAGGATGCGGCCGTGGTATGGCTCGATGACCTCGGTGAGCAGCTTGACGATGCTGGATGGGGTGTAGAACTCGCCGCCGCCTTGACCTTCGGACATGGCGAATTCACCCAAGAAGTACTCGTAGACGCGTCCGAAGGCGTCGAAGTCGAGGGTGTCGGGGATTTCGGCAATTTTGCGCAGGAGTTCTTTGAGCATGCCACTGACGAACAGATGGTACGTTTGCGGGAGCACACCGGCCAGTTGGCTGTTTTCGCGCTCGATGGATTTGATTGCGGTGTTGAGCGCTTTGCCCACATCCTCGCCCTCGGGCAGGTTGAGCAGGTAGCGGAACTGGGCTTCATCAGGCAGGTAAATGACCCCTTCGGCGGTATACGGGATTTTGGGGTCCGTGACCATCCGGCGCGAGGAGGACTGGTTCTGGGCGAGTTCGCTCTGCTTCTGCAGGAAGCGTACTTCGGCAAAGCGCAAAAAAACCAGCCCCAATATCGGCGCTGCGTATTCTTGGGCGGTCAGCCCCGAGTTGGCGCGGAACTGATCCGCAGCAGTCCAGAGATTCTTTTCGAGCGTCGCAGACGCAACGTCTTTGGCTGTCGGGGCTATCCATTTCATAGTGAAATTTCTCGTTGTAGTGCATCTTCTTGCTGCCGTCATCATAACATGGCAGGCGATTTCGGTTTTTCCTGACGTATCACGTATAAGGTTGACATGCCCACTCAAACTCCGTAGAGTTGGGGTGTGTTTGCGACTCTTTGGGACTTCTCATCCATCGTCTGTGCGGCGACGATTCTTGTAGTTTGAAGAGGAGGATTCGATGGAAAAAATAGCCACATTTGGTCGTGCGTTCGGGCTGCATCCACTGGTGGCGTTAGTCATGGTACTGGTCGATGTCATGCTATTTGGAGCAGAAGCAGCAACATTAGGCGGCGCAATCCCATTGTCGATGCTTGTTGCGGTTGGACTGTTGATCCCGTGTACCCTGATACAACGGTATGGCTTCAAGGATGATTGGGGTCAGGCAATCGGGAAGAGCATGATTGTCTGTATTTTGACCGCTATTCCTACCGCATTACCATCCATTGCGACTGGTGGTGCCGGCGTACTAGGGACCGTCGGTTTGCTGACGCATGCAACGAGCAGCGTCGCCGACGAAAAAAAACAACCCGCCATCGAGGATTGAGAATAATTCTATTGAGCAAGGCGAAGTTCGAGCAGGGTTTATTGCAAGAAAGCCTGCTTTCTGTGCATACGCAAAGCACCTACCCACTCACCCACATGCTACAATCGCCTCACCGATTGGTTTTCCCATGCTGTATGGTGTTGCTTGATGGAGTAGCGCCGCATCTTCAAGGAGGAAGTATGCTCACACAGGCACAGGTCGATTTCTATCGCGAGCACGGCTATGTGGTGGTCAAGGGCATGTTTACGCCCGAGGAAGCCGCGCGCTTCCGCGCCGAATCGCACGCGCTCATCGAGCGCCTGCAACGCATCGGCAAGACCGATGCCACGTGGGAGAGTGCGCGTGGCGTCACCATGAACAAAACGTCATTACTCCACTGCCACAACGTACAGTTCCATTCGGCACTGTTGTGTGGCCTAATGCTCGATGACCGACTCACGTCGGCAGCAGCCCAAATCATCGGCTCGGCCAACGTGCAGTTGCATCACAACAAGCTCTTCATCAAGCCGCCCGAGAAGGGCTCGCCGTTCCCGATGCACCAGGACCAGCCGTTCTTCCCGCATGACAACGACAGCATGATCGCCGCGGTGGTGCATTTCGACGATGCGCCGCTCGAAAAAGGCTGTATCCGCGTGGTCCCCGGCAGCTACAAAAACGGCCCCATCCCGCACGAGTCCGACGGTGGGTGGCATTTGCCGTTCGACCAATACCCGCTCGAATCGTCGGTCGCCTGCCCGGCCCAAGCGGGCGATGTGCTCTTCTTCAGCTATCTGACCATCCACGGCTCGGGCGTCAACACCAGCAACGAAGCGCGCACCACCATGCTCATCCAGATGCGCGACCCCGAAGACCAGCCGACCGTGATTACCCACCTCTCACGCGGGCAAGGCATGATGCTGCGCGGTGCCGATCCGACCGCTACGGCTGGTTCGAACGTCGAGTGGAGCCTGTCGACACCCAAACCACAGAGCGCCATGGGTGGCATGGGCATGGGTGGACCGGCGATGGGTGCCATTGGCATGGGCGAACCCAAAAAGGGGATGTAATTGGGTGTATTCAAACGTCCATGAGGGTCACACAGCTGTGTGACCCTCATGGACGTTTTTGAGCGGGGTTTATTGCAA
>CANHPK010000022.1 GCA_947462525.1 Roseiflexaceae bacterium
ATGATGGTGATACCCATTGGCCGACACGAACTCGGCCGACAGGCCGAACTGCTGCATCAAATCAAACCCAAGCAAATCCACATAAAACGTCCGGCTCTGGCCTAATTTGGCGACATGCAGGTGCACATGACCGATGACGGGGAGCTCGGCATCGCCTGCGTCTGCCAGCAGCGCCTGCAGATCGATGCGGTCGGTCACCATGGCGAGCCCACCGTTGGTGTCTTTGGGCCATGCATCACGCGGGCGGTCGTGGTACAGCTCGATGCCGTTGCCTTCGACGTCACTCAGATACAGCGCCTCGCTGACGCCATGGTCCGACGCGCCTTCGAGCTTGAGCCCAAGCGAGACATAGTGTTTGAGGATTGCACCCAACGCTGCCCGACTGGGGTAGCGGTAGGCGATGTGGTACAGCCCAGCAGCACGCGGCTCGGGCTTGGCGTCGGGATCGGGGATGAGGTACAGCAATACCTCGTCATCAGCACCCATCACCACGGTGCCGTTGTCGAGTTTGTCATGCAGGCGGAACTGCAGTGCTTGGGTATAGAAGGCATACATCCGGTCGATATTGTGCACCCGCAATGCAATCGGGCCGAGCGTCGTCTGTGCTGGCAACATGTTTTCCGTCACTTCCTCTACGAACTACTGTCTAAAGCAAACCCGCTGCGTCTCGACACCATCGTGTACACGGCGTGTACACACGAAAAGCGGAGGGCTGTGCCCTCCGCCTTTCTCACTGATACTATGACTATTCGCCTTTGACGGCAGTCCAGACATCCGAGAAGACCGCGGTCGACTCGTTGCGGATAGCCCATTCGAGCCGCTTCATGACCTCGGCATCCGGCGAAAAGCCTTCGGCATAGAGGGCACCAATGGTCGGATCAAGCAGCGGGATAGCGTCTTTGTTGGGCGTCAGATAGCCGATGTACTCGGTGTTGAGGGCAGCCACCGACGGGTCAAGCAGGTAGTTCATGAACACATGCACGGTGTAGGCGTTGGGCGATTCCTTCAGGACAACCATGTTGTCCATCCAGATCATGCCGCCTTCTTTGGGGATGACAAAGCCGATATCGGGATTGCCCGAGAACTCGTCACCCAGGCCGTTGCGGGCCTGCATTGCCTGACCACTCCAGGCGTGAGCAAACAGGTACTCACCACTCGAGAGTTTACGGTTGACGTCGCTGCTGTTGTAGCTGGCGAGGAAAGGCTTTTGGGCAATCAGCAGTTCCTGCACCCTGGCGACTGCCTCAGGGTTGGTCTCGTTGAGCGAGTACCCAAAGTACTTGAGGGCGGCACCGGGCACTTCGCGCTCGTCGTCGAGCATGCTGAACTGGCCTTTGTACTGCTCGAGGTTCTTGATATCAAAAATCGTCGACCAGCTATTGGGTGGGATGGGGAAGGTTTTTTTGTTGTAGGCAATGCCCGTGATGCCATACATGTATGGGATCGAATAGGTGTTGCCCTCATCGAAATACTTGTTGAGCAGTGAGGGTTCGATGTGGGTGCTGTTGGTCAGCAACGCCTTGTCGAGTGGCTGCAACAACCCCTCAGCAGCCATGGTCTGCACCGCGTAATCCGATGGGGTAACCAAGTCGTAGCCTGAACCACCGGCGCGGATTTTGGCAATCATGTCTTCGTTGGCATCGAAGTTGTCGACCACAACCTTGACGCCGTAGGTGGCTTCGAAGTTGGTCAGAATCTCGGGCGCGAGATAATCGGTCCAGTTGAGGAAGTTGATTTGGGCGACCAGTTTGCTTTTGTCGACTGCGGGGTCGAACGCTGGACCGGTTGCGGCGGGGGCACCTGCATCGGGTGCGGGGGCACTGGAATCAGGTGCAGCTGCAGGGGCAGCTGCAGGGGCAGCAGCACAGGCAGTGACCAGTGCGACGATGACGAGCGTCATCAACAAGCGAAACAATCGAGGCATGACATTCCCTCCTAGTGATGGTCTGATTATCGTTCGTCGGCGCGCCGTTGCATGAACTGAGACAAAAAGACCAAGAGCATCGAAACAGCTAACATTATCGTCGAAATCGCATTAATCGAGGGAGTAATCGCTCGCTTCACACGACCGTAGACTTCGATGGGCAACAGATTGGTGCCAGGACCGACGGTGAAAAAACTAATGATGAAATCATCCAGCGACAGCGTAAACGCAAGCAGTGCACCGCCGATGACCCCGGGCAGAATCAACGGCAGGGTAATCCGCCAGAAAATCGTCCGCGTGTCGGCTCCGAGGTCAGCTGCTGCTTCTTCGAGGCGCACATCGAACCCTTTGAGGCTGGCCCGCACCACCACCGTCACAAACGAAATACAAAATGCCACATGCGAGACGATGACGGTCCAGATATTCATCCGCAGGGTCACCCCGGTCAGCGCTTGGATGATGCCGAACGAAAACGAGAAAAATGCCAGCAATGCCAGTGCCATCACGATCTCGGGGATGACGATGGGCATGTACAACAGTGCATCGAGGCCATCGCGCCCGCGAAAGCGGTAGCGCTCCATGCCCAACGCCAGCAACGTCCCCAGGATCGTCGACAAAATGGTCGAAATCGTGGCAACCCAGAGGGTGTTGAACGTCGCAGTCATCATCCGCTGATCATTGAACAGCTTGATGTACCAATCCAAGGTAAAGCCGGTCCAACGGACCCCAAACGTGTCTTTGGTGAACGAAAAAACCACCAACAGCACAATCGGCGCATACAAAAACACATACGTCGACCAGGCGTGCATGGTCAGGAGACGTCGTCCCCAGAGTGGCTGTTTCGTCGGCGGCTGAAGCGGGCGAGTCGTGTCGATCATCGATCCTCCTCCGTCGTCGAGCGGAAGTACAGAACCACTACAATCGTCAACAGCGCCATAAAGACCAGCGCCAATGCCGACCCCAATGGCCAATTCGGCGGATTGGAACGCGTAAACAATCGTTGTAACAGGTTGCCGAGCATGTCGACTTTGGCGCCGCCCAGCAGGTCAGACACCACAAATTGACCGACGGTCGGGATAAACACCAACACTGACCCAGCCACCAGCCCAGGCGCCGTCAACGGCAACATGATCCGCAGAAAGCGTTGCACGATACTCGCACCGAGGTCACTGCCCGCCTCCATCAGCGTGAAGTCGAACCGGGACAAGGATGCGTACAACGGCAACACCATAAACGGCAAGCTCCCGTAGACCAGCCCGACCAACACCGCCCCCTCACTCGGGAAGAGCATCTGTTTGCCGATGCCGACGGCGACCAACACACTGTTGATAATGCCGTTATTGGACAGCAGGAGCATCCACGCATAGGTACGCACCAGAAAGTTGGTCCAAAACGGAATCAGGATAAGAAAGAGCAACACCGTCCGCCGCGCGGGTGGCGCCATCACCATGTGCAGCGCGAGTGGGTAGCCAATCAACGCACAGATCAGGGTGGTCTCGACGCCCATCACAAACGAGCGGATATAGGCGTTGTAGTAGAGGTCCTTGGTCAGCAATAAGCGATAACTGTCGAGGTTGAACGACCAAATGACTTTGCCGGTGGGGCCGTTAGTGGCAAAGCTATAGACGATAACGATGAGCAACGGAAGCACAAAAAACACCAACAGCCAGAGCACACCGGGCGCCAAGAGACCCAACAGTGAACGGTTGCGACGCTGTGTCTGATCGGGGGGCGCTTCGATTGAGGGTACCATCGCCATGATTCCCTCCTCTTCTATTCGGCCATAATCAAAGCATTATCTGGTGTCCACCAGACGTACCCGCGCTCGCCTTTTTGCCAATACGCATCACGGTCGAGGGTCGAACGATTGTTTTGTTCCCAGACATCGAGGTGCGCACCGTTGTCGAGCGATACGGTCAAGCGCGTGTCGCTCCCAATGTAGAGCACCCGTTCGACCGTCGCAGGCAAGCAGAGGAGTTGATCGGTCGGCTGTACGCTGAGGCGGAGCTTCTCGGGGCGGATTGCAATGGTCACCGCCGCACCTGCATGCATGGGGTGTTGGGCGATCCCTGACAGTGTGACGCCGCTGGCCAATGTGACAATCGTGTATATCCCGTCATTCGCGCTGACGTGGCCATCGAGGAAGTTGGCCTCGCCGATGAAATCGGCCACATATCGATTTGCCGGCCTTTCGTAGATTTCGGTCGGAGAGCCGATTTGGAGCATTTTGCCAGCATGCATCACGGCGATGCGGTCGCTCATGGTCAGCGCTTCTTCTTGGTCATGGGTGACATAGATGAAGGTAATGCCGACCTCTTGCTGCAATCGTTTGAGCTCTATCTGCATTTCTTTACGCAGTTTGAGGTCGAGCGCACCGAGTGGCTCGTCGAGGAGCAACACCTTGGGGCGATTGACCAGCGCACGAGCCAGCGCAACGCGTTGCTGCTGCCCGCCCGAGAGTTGCTTGGGGCGACGCTCGCCGTAGCCGGTCAGCTGCACCATGGCGAGGGCTTCGGCAACGCGCTTGGTGATGTCGCTTTTGTTGACTTTTTGCATTTGCAAGCCGAACGCAATGTTTTCGTTGACGGTCATATGCGGGAACAACGCATAGGATTGAAAAACGGTGTTCACGTTGCGTAGATGCGCGGGGATGCGCTCGACGTGGACACCACCGAGCGAGATAACGCCCTCAGTCGTGTATTCAAAGCCAGCAATCATCCGTAACGTGGTGGTTTTGCCACACCCCGAAGCGCCAAGCATTGAAAAAAACTCACCATCGCGGATATCGACCGATATCGAGTCGACGGCAGTCACGTTCCCGAAGCGTTTGGTCACGCGATCGAGGACAACAGCAGATGCTTTCGTCACGAACACCTCCGCAATAGTCTGAGTGTGTGAATGGGGATAGTATAGCAGAGTGACGCCGCAATGCGCCGTTTAGCGCCGATCGGGTAGGCGTAGCACGAGGTGCTCTAGGACTAACTGCGGATTCGCATTTTCGCGGAGTTGTTTGGTGGCCAATGCCAAATCATGTAAAAAGTGCGCCGCAGCCTCGACACCGGTACCGCGAGCCACGCGCACGACATCAGCCTGCCGATCCACCCAGGTCAGTTGCCCGTGGGTACCGGCGGCCGTGACAAGCACATCACGCCACCAGCGCTGCCAGAGCGTCAACATGGCGTAGATGTCGTTTTGTTCACCAGCCCGAAAGGCTTTGT
The DNA here is from genome assembly GCA_947462525.1 of Roseiflexaceae bacterium. Classification (GTDB taxonomy): domain Bacteria; phylum Chloroflexota; class Chloroflexia; order Chloroflexales; family Roseiflexaceae; genus UBA965. The sequence goes on from CANHPK010000022.1 coordinate 5,143, forward strand.
TGCGCTCTTCGACCCACTTCACACACTCGGAGAACGAGCGTTGTGATAATCCAAGCAGTTCGTCGAGCTGCTGCTGGATGGCGCTGGATTCGTCGGGATTGGCAGCATAGCGCAACGCCAACCCCGGCATGCCGTCAGACCATGCAGCGCAGCGCTCGGCGTCAGGAGCATCGTACGACTGAGCCACCAGCCAATCGGCAATCGCCGGGCGCTCGACGGGACGGAGCTTGATGCGTTGGCACCGTGACACAATCGTCGCCATGACGTCGCCTGCAGTGTGCGCAACCAGCAAAATGGTCGCATACGGGGGGGGTTCTTCGAGCACTTTGAGCATCGCGTTGGCCGCACCGTCGGTCAGCCGTTCGACATCATCGAGGATGAACACGCGCCGGCGCCCTTCGTAGGGACGGAGCGTTATGTCCGCCAGCCAGGTGCGCACCGTGTCGATGCGCAAATCGCGTTGGCGCGTGCCTTCGTCACCTTTGGCCGCGGCGGCTTGCGTGGCCATGCTCGCAATCCGCACATCGGGGTAATTGTTTTTTGCGATGCGTTTGCAGGTACGACAGGTGCCGCATGGATTGGCGGTCTGTTGCTCGCAATTGAGTGCTTGGGCCAGACGCAACGCCAACAGGTTTTTGCCGACGTGGCGCGGACCAGACAAGAGGTACGCATGAGCGTGTTGGTTGCTGACAATTGCGCGGGTCAGAAAATCGACTGCCCATGCATGCCCGACGAGTCCCCAGTTGTGCCCGATCTCGGTCACTCCGACTCCCAGCGCCGGAAGGCGACGACGGCATTGATGCCACCAAACCCGAAGGAATTGTTCAGTGCAATCCGCATCGTGGCTGGACGGGCAACGTTCGGCACATAATCCAGGTCGCATTGTGGGTCGGGATTGGTCAGATTAATCGTCGGCGGGATGATTTGATCGCGCAGGGTGAGCAATGTGGCGACGGCTTCGACCGCGCCGGCAGCGGCAGTCAAATGGCCAATCATCGATTTGGATGCTGTAATCGGGATCTGGTAGGCACGGTCGCCAAAGACTTTTTTGATTGCCAACGTCTCGACGATGTCGCCCACATGCGTACTGGTCGCGTGGGCATTGATGTGGTCGACAGCCTCGATGCCGATGCCGGCAGTGCGCAAGGCCATCTGCATGGCTCGGGCAGCCCCGCGGCCCTCGGGGTGGGGCGAGGTGACGTGATAGGCGTCACTGGTCGTCCCGTAGCCGATGACCTCGGCGATGATGCGGGCGTTGCGACGTTTGGCGTGACTCAGGCGTTCCATGACCAACACGCCTGCGCCTTCGCCGATGACAAATCCGTCGCGGTCGACATCAAATGGTCGCGATGCTGCCTGCGGGTCGTCATTGCGTGACGATAATGCACGGGCAGCACCAAAACTCGCCAGCGACAAGCGGGCGATAGGTGCCTCGGAGCCGCCGGCCAAGATCACATCTGCGTCGCCACGCAAGAGGACGTTGGCTGCTTCGCCGATCGACTGTGTACTGGCGGCACAGGCGGTGGCAATGGTGGTGTTGTAGCCCGTCAGACCGAGCTGTATCGACACTTGGCAGGAAGGCATATTAGGCAACGAAAGGGTGATATAAAACGGGTTCACTTTGGCCGAACCACGCGTGATGATGGTTTCGACGGCCTGTTCGGTGTCGATAGCACTCGACGACCCGTCGGCAATCATCGCACCGATGCGCTCGCGATTACTATCGTCGATAACAAGCCCTGCATCGGCCACCGCCTCGCGGGCGGCAGCAACGGCAAATTGACTGGCCCGCGAGATACGCCGGGCTTCTTTCGCATCCATGTACAACTTGGGGTCAAAATCAGGTACTTGGGCAGCAATCCGCACCGGCGCATCGCCGATATCGTACAGGGTACATGGCCCGACCCCGCTTTTGCCAGCCAGCATGTTGCTCCAGAAGGTCGGTACGCCGACACCCAGTGGGGCCGCAACGCCCATCCCGGTAATGACAATCCGTTCGTCGTCGGGATCGACGCCGTCACGCACCGCAGCGACTGCGGCATCGAGTTGTTGACCGGTCAGACCTATCGCTTGTAATCGCTGGCGGATTGCGACTGCAGCATATCGTTCGTGCATACCATTTCACCCGTGTGTCTCTTCTCTCTTCGAAGTATAGCACGCAGCTCCGGCACCGGTCATCAGCCGCGGACATACCAGACCACCAAGACGACCAGTGCCACAGCCCACCGGTAGTATGCAAACCACATCATCCCGATGCGGCGGATGACTCGCAGCAACACATCGATGACAAACATACCGACCACCGCAGCAGTGACAATCCCCACCAACACCGTGAACTGTTGATCGGCTGGTACCGCCAACAAGTCTTCGAACTTGACCAACACCGCTGCCAGCGTAATCGGCATGCTCAGCAAAAACGCAAATCGAGCAGCCGCAGCGCGGTCATACCCGAGGACCCGGGCAGCACTCATCGTCGAGCCCGAGCGCGACACGCCAGGAACCAATGCACAGGCCTGTGCCAATCCGACTACCAGCGCGTCACGCCAGGTAATCTGCTCGAGTGCACGGGTGGTGGTCCCGATGCGATCAGCGTAGGCAATGACGACACCCATCACCGCCAAAACAATGGCAATTTGCAGGGGATTCCGCAACGATGCTTCGACCACATCCTGAAAAAGCACCCCGACAATAGCCGCAGGGAGCGTCCCAACAATCACCGCGATGAGCAACCTGCTCCCCGGCGTCTGCGGTGCCCGCACCACGCCAGGGAGTGCTTTGAGCAACAGCATCCAGTCGCTCCAGAAGTACACAACGACGGCAGCCAATGTACCCAAATGCAGCCCTACATCAAAGGTCAACGAGTGCAATAGTGGTTCTTGCCAGGCAAACAACCACGGGATGAGGATGAGATGTGCCGAAGACGAAATAGGCAAAAACTCCGTAACGCCCTGGAACACACCCATCACAAATGCTGATGTCTGGCCCAACAAAACGGCACCGATTGCCAGCAGCGCCATCAACACCGCCATCACCTGACTCAGTCGCGACATGGTTGTTCCTTCTCTTCAAAGATATCTCGAAGCGGCATTACGAATTGCAGACCTGTGGTGCATCAGCACGTTCGCGCACACGGTCATACTCCGTGAGGAATTGCGCCGCTACCCCTTCGCCAGTGATGATCAGCAGATTTTCGTCATTCGATTTCTCGGCACTCTTGGTAAAGTTGTACGAGCCGGTGATGACGGTACTGGTATCTATCACGATTGATTTGTGGTGCATGATGTAGCAGTTTCCATCCGGAACGATATCGACCTTTGCTTTTTGCAGCAATGGGAACACCGAACCGGTGCCTCGTACATTTTGCTTTTCCATGACACCACGCACATCGACGCCGCGCTTCTTGGCACGGACCATCGCCGCCCCAATCGCAGGGTCGGTATACGAAAAAGCCATAAACCGAATCTGCGTTTTGGCGGCATCAAGAGCCGATACCACCTGCGCATTGATACCGTCGACCGGCGAAAACGCATACCGAACCGTACGCTTCCCGAGGGTAATCACCGGATGCGGCGCGGTGCTCTGCTTATGTACTCCAAAAAGCCCTGACATCAATTGGTCTGCCTCGGCGACGTATCCGATGGCCATCTGGGGCGACACAATGCGCACCATGCTGTTATTGTTGCGATAGGTGTCGTTCAGTGTCATGTTCCACGAGCCGGTCCACACAATGCGGCGATCGATCACTGCCGTTTTTTCGTGCATAAACGGCTCACGTTCATCTGCCCTGACCGCTATTTGGGCATCCTGCAGACTTCCAATCAGCTTGGCGACGCGTGCATCGGTCAAATTTTCGTCGTCATATGCGACCCGTACCGTGACGCCACGTGCATGTGCAGCCAGCAATGCATCCCCGAGTTCGGGCAAATCGATATCAAAAACGGCAATATCGATGGAGGCCTGCGCGGCCTCAATATCTGCCAGAAAGGCTGTATACAGCGCCGGCGCTGTCCGCTCCGCAGGGACATCGGGGTAGACCAACGCATCCGTCGTCATGTAGACGAGCAGGGCATCGCCGACGACAGGGGTCACCGCAGCCTGCGGTACATCGGTCGCACGAGTGGTTTGGGTCGGCGCGATGATCGTCCCGTCAGTTTCTACCAGCGTCGCATCATACAGCGCAACTACGACCAAAATGACAAGCACCAGCGCGACGCCACGCCAATCCAATCGTCGACGTCTCGTGTTCATTTGGTGCTCCGCCAAAACAACAACCGCTGCCACCAACGCGGCTTGGCTGTGCGCTGCTCCCGACGCGGCGACGACAATGGTCCGGTACGAATGGCCATGGTTGTATCGGGGGCACTGCGAACGAGGGCATACTGGCGTTGCGCCTCGGCAACAACATCGATAGATTCTCGCGATGCGCGGGCCGCCACAGTGCGCGCGACCGTGCGTATCATCCCGATGCGTTGCGTCACGAGTGCATCGGTCAACGTCGGTGATTCAGCTTCTTGGGTTGCCTGCGCAGACGCCCATGCACGCAGCGCGTCGGCGGCATCGCCACCGAGGTCGCCGGTCAATCCTTCGTCTTCGGAAATCCGTTCGACGAGCATGGTGCGGTGGTCGTTCATACCGTTCCCTTCGTGCGCATGATGTGCCATGCACAGCTGGTCTCTCATCGCGACAGCGTCAGGCGCTACTGTGCGGCGTGGTGTATGGTGCTCTGCAAGGCGCTATTCCAGGTCGGCGTGATTACACGCCAATCATATGAACGCTGGACAAATGCACGCGCCGCCGGGACAATCTCGCGTTGCTGCAGCGCCGCTATCACCGCTTGTGCAAACGATTCGGCATCATCGGCAATCTGGATGACCCCAGCAGGGACCCCATCAATCCCCTCTGCACCCATCTGCGTACTGACAATCGGGAGCTCGAGCGCCATCGCTTCGAGCACCTTGAGCCGCGCACCGCCGCCGATGCGCATCGGCACCACATAGACCGCTGCCCCACACAAATACGGCCGCGTATCTTCGACTTCCCCCGTCAGCGTGATCTCGCCACGGGCTGCCAGTGCTTGGAGCACCGGCGCCGGACGTCGCCCAATCACGACACAGGCCGCATCAGGGATACTGGCGCGCACACGGGGCAATACCTCGGCGCAGAACCAGACCAGTGCGTCGATATTGGCCCGATAATCGAGCGTCCCGCTGAATGCAATCGTCGCAGCGGGTTGGTGCGCGACAGCAATCGTAGACCGATCAAAATAGTGTGTGTCGACGCCATTGTGCACGACCGTTATTGGCGTCTTCGGTGCACATGACTGCAAGATGGTTGCGTCCCCTGCCGCCACGACCGACGCACCGTCGACTGCACGCAGGCTGCGCCGCTCATACCGCCACAACTTGTACCACTGCAACAATGAGTAGGCTGCCGCATGCCACCGTCGTGGCTGCCGAATGTCCGTCAGAAATGCCCGCTGTTGGATGACATACTCCACATTAAATGTATCAAAGTGGGTTGCATAGCCATAGCTTTTGGCAATACCCAAGTAGGGCACCATTTCGATGCTAAAGCCAACGACCAGATCGTATTGGGTTGCAACACAGAGTTCGTGGAGGCGCACATAAAACCCGTGGTCGTGATTGCGCAATGCCATATCCGGCCATGGGTGAAAGAGCGTGTCGAACGCACGCTGCCATGACGGTCGCGGCCGCGGCCCGACGACCGTATGCCAGGTAATCGCAGGCAAAGCGGCAGCCAATCCTGCGTTCGCGGCTTCATCGGGCACAAACGTCAAACACGTCACACGATTGCTTTTGGCGATACCACGCAGGAGCTGATAGATGCGCATCGTCCCCCCACCATAGGCAGGCCAGGGAGCGTACGGGGTCAGGACCAATATATTCATCCCGCTATCTTTTCTATCAATGCTGGGCCCAAAATCAGACATCCCACCACGACGGCACCCGCTGCACAGACAACCACCGCTGCGGCGGCGATGTCTTTGACCTCTCCGGCTAACGGATGATATTCCGGTTGCACCAAATCCACCAGGCGTTCGATGGCACTGTTGACTAACTCAGCACACACCACGAGGCAGATGATCCCGACAAGCAACGCCCATTGCAGCGGCGAAATTGCCAGCCACCATGCACTCAATACCACGCCTACCGTCGCACCGGTGTGTATCCGCAGGTTGCGTTCGGTACGGGCGGCAGCGCGCAATCCAGCCCAGGCATGACGCACCGATCGCCAAACCGATGGGGTTGCCCAGCGCTTGCGGACGTCGTCGTGGCTATTCACGGGGGAGCTCCAAGAGCGTCATGATGGTATCTTGCAGTGCGCGCATTTCGGCATCTGCCTCGGTACCGCGTTCGTGATCATAGCCCAGCAGATGTAACACACCATGGACCGTCAAAAACGCGAGTTCACGGGCATCTGAGTGACCGTATTCGGCTGCCTGGGCTACCACATGCGGCCACGAGATTGCAACATCACCCAAGTACCGTGGCATATCTGGCGGCAAGACAAACGGGCTGTCGGCGCCATCATCGGCAAACGAAAGCACATCCGTTGGCGCATCTTTGGCACGATAATCGCGATTGAGTTGTTGGACTTCCGCAGCAGTTGTCACATAAATACTGACGTCGACAGGCTGTGCAACCGCCTGTTGTGTCAGCGTGGTGCGCACCGCACGTTCAATCAGGTCGGTATCGACCACTGCCGGTTGCAGCTCATCTGCAACCTGTACATCCACGCTGTAGTGCATTAGACGTGTCCTTGTGGCACCACGACGGGATCGGCGGTGCGCTTCTCTTTGGGCGAATAGTCAATCCGCGGA
>CANHPK010000023.1 GCA_947462525.1 Roseiflexaceae bacterium
GTTGGAGTGAGACATCCGAAAATCCCGAAATCTCGCCGAGATCATGCTGAAGCTCGTACATCAACCGTAACGCACCTTGCGAAAGCGCTGCCGACTGTAATGGATGCACTGCTGCGAGGCCAGGGATACGCGCCGCTTCTTCATTGATTTTGGGATTGTACTTCATGGTGCACGACCCAAGCGGGTACATGGTGGTGTCGATACACATGTTGCGCTGCGAGATGCGCGTAAAGTGGCGAATGACTTCTGTCTCACTCAACTCGGGCAATTCGTTGAGTTCATCACTGCGGAGCAAATGGGCGGGGAGCTCCGTGGTCGGTACATCGCAGGCAGGCAGACTGACGCCGATGCGCCCTGGAGCTGCCAGTTCAAATATGGGTGGTTCGAAGGTACTCATGTCTATTCCTCTTCTGTGGGGTATGTCGACGTGTGGATTGCATCACACCAGCGCTGTACAACGGTCAACAGCCGGTGTGCAGCGTCTGTCTGTGCGTGGATTGCTGCATGTGCCGCTCGGCTGAACATCCAGGCGAGTCGTTCGGGCAGGAGTGAGCGTTCCCGGAGCTGATCGATGGGACGTTGCGAACGTTCGTCATAGACTTCTCCGTAGCCGATGCGCAATGCAAAATAGGCGTCGTCTGCACAGGCGTCGGCGAGGCGCACATGCTCTGCTGCAGGTCGACCACCGAAGGCGCTGTTCCATTGCGTGAACGCAGAAATCGTCACCTGCTGACCAGTCCGTTCTACCCAGATCGACTCGGGTCCAATTGCGCCATGAATCAGACATGCATGTGCACTGTCGTCGTTGATGGTCGACCCGATCACGGCAGTGAGCGCGTCGCAACGGGTCCGATCCAGGACCTGTTCTGCGACGAGTCGATCGCCGGCTTCGGCGATACGCGCACGCAGCAGGGCAGTGTGACTATGAAATCCTGGTGCAGCGAGCGGACCGTAATGGCTCGCAGCATGCTGATGGATGTCGGCAACCAAATGGCCGAGTTGGCGCCCGAGTGCATGTCGTTGTGGTGTGGTCAGACGGTCGATGCACTGTGTCAATGGGGTCCCGGTCGGACTGTCGACGACGACTGCTGGGCGCTGGGTGATGGTGCCCGCTATGTCTGCACCGCGCAGACTGGGGATTGCTTGTTTGCCATGGAGCAGTCCGAGCGCAGTAACGACGGTCCGTGCCTGTTGAGCCGTGCGAAACCACCACACGGTCACATCGCTGCCATCTGCCGTCTGCGCACGAACCCCATCCGGACTGAGCCGGGTGATGGTGTGTTCTGGCAGGAGGGTTTGGAGCAACAGGTGTGTCGGTGTCTGCATGGTCTGCCTTATGCGAGTGCGGCGAGTTCGTGCACGAATGTATCGATGTCGGCTTTGGTGTTCATCTCGGTCGCAGCCACCAGCATGTGCTGTTGCAGATGCGGGTAATCCTGCCCGAGGTCGTAGCCGCCGATGATGCCCTGTTCTGCCAGACGTTCATTGATCAGATGCACCGGCTTGGGGCATTTGACCACAAACTCACGGAAGAACGGCCCGTTGTCAATGACCTGGTAGCCGCGCACGCCAGCCAGTTGCTTGGCCGTGTAATGCGTGTTTTGGTAGGTCAAGTTGGCTACTTGACGTAATCCTTGGCGCCCCATGAGCGACATATAGACGGCAGCGGCAAGTGCCATGAGCGCCTGATTGGTACAGATATTGCTGGTGGCACGTTCGCGGCGGATGTCTTGTTCGCGGGCGCGTAACGTCATCACATAGGCCATCGCGCCGTTGACGTCGCGCGTGAGGCCGACGATCCGACCAGCGATTTTGTGGACGAACTGCTTGCGTGTGGCAAAAATACCCAGGTATGGACCACCGAAGTTCAATCCGATGCCGAGTGGCTGGCCCTCTGCGGTGGCGATGTCGGCCCCATTGTCGTTGGGCGTCTGGAACAACGCCAAGCCAATTGGGTCAAAATGATGCACCATCAGCGCACCTTTTGCATGGGCTGCGGCGGCAATCGGCTTGAGATCATGGATTGTGCCAAAGAAGTCGGGGCTTTGCACCATCACGGCCGCAGTCTGGTCGTCGATATGATTGAGCACATCGCTGAGTGGCGCTGCGAGATTTTCGTCACCGACGACTTCGATCCCACTGCCGATCAGCAGCGTCCGGATGACCCGTCGATAGTGCGGATGGATGCTCGCGGTGATGACCACTTTGCGCCGATTTTTGAGCACGTTGATTGCCATGACGGCCGCTTCGGCCATCGCAGTGGCACCGTCGTAATGCGATGCGTTGGCGACGTCCATCCCCGTGAGTGCACACAATAGACTCTGATATTCGAAAATCGCTTGCAGGGTCCCTTGGCTGACTTCGGGCTGGTAGGGGGTGTATGCGGTATAGAATTCGGAACGGCGCAGAATCTGATCGACTGCGCTGGGCACAAAGTGATTGTAGGCTCCCGCGCCGAGGAACATGCTGTGCGTGTGTGCGCCGGCGTTTTTGTTGGCCATAGATGCCAGTTCACGCCGGACCTCCGGCTCAGACAGCGCCCGACTCAAATTGAGCGTCGGGAACCGCACATCGGCGGGAATAGCCGCAAACAATGCAGAGACGCTGTCGACCCCAATCGAGGCCAACATTTCACGGCGTTCTGCATCCGTAATCGAGATGAAGTGTGACATGCAGGCTACTCCTCCTAGTGCTTGATCGAATCAACGAGCGCGGTGTAGGCTGCGGCATCAAGGAGAGAACCCATTGACCCGTCGAGCCGAATTTTGATCAGCCAGCCTTTGTCGTAGGGGTCCGTGTTGACCAGTTCGGTACGTTCACTAACGGTGGCATTGACTTCGATGACGGTCCCGCCAGCAGGCGAATAGAGTTCGGAAGATGCTTTCACCGACTCAACTACACCGAACTCGGCACCCGCTGCCAGAACGGTCCCAATGGCAGGCAGATCGACATAGACCACGTCACCGAGGGAATCTTGGGCATAGTCGGTAATCCCGATGGTTGCCGTATCGCCCGTGACGAGGATCCATTCGTGTGACGACAGGTACTGCAGGGTGCTGGGCGCTTTGAACGACATGTGATGCTCCTTCTGGGGCTACTTTTTGTAGCGTGACTGATAAAACGGATATTTGACGATGACTGCGCTGACGGGTTTGTCGCGCACGATGATATCGATGGAACCGCCTTCGCTGGTGAATGCTCGGTCGATCAATGCAATGCCCAATGGTTTGCCAAATGTCGGTGAGGGCATCCCAGTGGTGACGACCCCGATTGCGTGACCGTCGGGCGCGTGTACGGCATACCCGCCGCGGGCAATCCCTTTGCCGGTCACCTCAAACGCCACGAGGCGACGGGTGTAGTTAGATTTGAGATCATTGAGCGCAGTGCTACCCACAAAGTCGCCCTTGTTGAGTTTGACTGCCCAGCCCAGGCGCGCCTCGTACGGGTTGATGGAGTCGTCGAGTTCGTGACCGTAGAGTGCCAAGCAGGGTTCGAAGCGTAGGCTGTCGCGTGCACCCAGGCCACACGCTTGTGCCCCGCTCGCCAACAACGCCCGCCAGAGTGCCGGTGCGTGCGCGTTGCCCACAAAGAGTTCGAATCCGTCCTCGCCGGTGTACCCGGTCCGCGCCACAATAAGCTCAATGCCGTTCCAGTGTGTCGTCGTAACACCATGGAACACCACATCGACTGCGACACGGCCAATGAGCGATGCCAACACCTGTTCTGCATGGGGACCTTGCAAGGCAATCAGCCCCGTATCAGGCGATGCGTCACGCATGGTGACGCGCATGGTCCCGATGAATTGCGTCATCCATGCCCAGTCTTTGGCGATGTTCGATGCATTCACGACCAAGAGATAGCGCTCGGGCGCAATGTGGTAGATGAACAGATCGTCTACGACACCGCCATTCGGGCGGCACAAGAGTGCGTACCCGGCGTGCCCAATGGGGAGTTGACTCACATCGGCAGTAGTGACGTGCTGCAAAAACGCGAGCGCGTCTCGGCCCTCGACCCAAAATTCACCCATGTGACTCACATCGAAGATGCCGGCCCGTTCCCGCACTGCACGGTGTTCATCGATGATGCCGGTATACTGGACCGGCATATGCCAACCGCCGAACTCGACCATACGGGCATTGAGGGCCAGGTGCTCCGCGTGGAGTACCGTCCGTAGGAGTGGTGTCGACATTGCGTTGCTCCTCCTGTGGATGAAAAGCACCACACTCCGCGCGGAGGTGGTGCTTTTGCGTGTCGTTCTGACACAAAAAAACAGACATCACACGCCCCGGCGTCAATACTGACGCTCGTTGCCTATGACTCTGTCCTGTGACCTGAGAGGTGCCCTGCGGGTGCAGGTTGCTCCGTCGGTGCCTGTGAAGGCTCTCCAGAGTGTTGTCGGACTACCGTTCGTGGGCCTGAGAGATTCGAAGCGAGGCGGCTGACTCGGATCTTGCTCCTTCGGCGACTGCATCGGTTGGCAGTGCTCTTCGGTAGTCGTCATTCAACATGTAATTTGAGTGGAGTATAGCACAGTTTGTCATCATTCTGAGAGTGCGCTCCCACGATTATCAGATTGCGTTGTGCTACACTGCAGGTGGATTTATTCGCCGTGACACCCTGTGTCTCGGCGTATAGGAAGTGAATGGCGCGTATGCATCCGTGGGAACAACGCGAAGCAGATAGACAACTCCTCGAACTCACCACACTGCAGACGGTACAACCACCTTCGGCATATTACCCACCGTCACGGGTGGTACGTGAAATTGTCGAAATGCTCTTGTTCGTCTTTTTTCTCTTTTTTATGGTCCGTGGGGTCATGCAAAACTTCCTCATCGAAGGCATGAGCATGGAGCCTACGCTCCACAACAATCAATTCATTTTGGTCAACAAGCTGGCATACTTTCATTTCGACCTCAACGCACCTGCGCGTGTATTGAACCCCTCGGTTGCTTCGCAACAGATATATCCGTTTGGGATTCCGCAGTACGGTCAAGTGGTCGTCTTCGAGTACCCCAACGATCCCAGCAAAGATTACATCAAGCGCGTCATCGGCAGACCCGGCGACGAGGTGTCGGTTCGTGACGGCGTGGTGCGGGTCAACGGAGTCCAATTGTTCGAGCCGTATTTGCAGGGTGCGCCGACCTATTGCCAAATGATGGATGTCTGTGTCGAGAAAGCGGTCATTGTGCCTGAGGGGACCATTTTTGTGATGGGCGACAACCGAGAAAACAGCAGTGACTCACGTGAATGGGGTGTCTTGCCGCTCGAACGGGTCATTGGCCAAGCATGGGTCTCGTATTGGCCGAACGATCAAATAGGCGTGATTGCCCAGTACAACCCGTTTGGGTCAGCTCCACAGGTGCCGTAGTGAACACAGCACATCGCATGCACGTCGCGGTCAATGCACATCTGTTAGCCCACACCAACAACTTCCGACGGGCCGGTGTGTCGCACTACATCGAAGCATTGCTCGAGCACCTTGGGCACATCGATACCGTCAACCCGTACACCATTTATACGACGCGTGGGGTCGACGCTACAGCACTCGGGTTGCCAGCGAACTTCCGCGTGCGGCCGAGTCGATTTGACACTATCAACCCACGTGTGCGTATCCCGTGGGAACAATTGCTGGCGCCGATATTGCTTGCCCGCGACCATGCGACGCTCTATCACGGGGTCCTCAACGTCATGCCGGTATTGGCAACTGTCCCGTCAGTCGTGACAATCCACGATATTAGTCCGATTCTCTTCCCACAGACATTTCGACGCATCAATCGGATGTACACCAAATGGGCAATTCGGCGTTCGGCCAAACATGCAGCCCAGTTGTTTACGGTCTCGGAGCATGCAAAAAAAGAAATCGTCGAGCACCTCGGCGTTGCACCCGAGCGCGTGACGGTGACATACGACGCCTGTGATGCACGATTCGTCCCTGCCAGTGCAGCAGAACTCGCGGCTTTTCGGCAACGAAATGGCCTGCCGGAGCGATATCTGTTCTATCTCGGGACGCTCGAGCCACGCAAAAACATCCCGCGCCTCATCGATGCCTATGCCCAAATTGCGAAAGAAACCGGCGTCCCATTGCTCATTGGTGGGGGTAAGGGTTGGCTCTACGAGCCGATTTTGGCCCAAGCAGAGCGACTGCAACTCGGGGATCAACTCCGCTTTGTCGGGTATGTCCCGCAAGACGAACAACACTTGTGGTACGGCGCCGCCACCGCGTTTGTGTTCCCGTCGCTGTACGAAGGATTCGGGATGCCACCACTCGAGGCCATGGCCTGCGGGACACCGGTAATTGCGAGCAATGCAAGCTGTCTGCCCGAAATAGTCGGGTCAGCGGCGCTCCAGGTCGATCCGTATGATGTCGATGCACTCGCAGATGCGATGCGCCGTGTCTTGGATGATGGCGAGTTGCGCGCACAGATGCGTCGCGATGGGTTGGTCCAAGCTGCCAAATTCTCGTGGCTCGAGACAGCCAAACGCACCCATGCCGTATACCAAGCCGTTTCTCGGCGTTGACATGCGCATGTTGTAGAGTATAATTGCAATGATGTCACAACAAATTTGGAGGACGCCATGCCACAACTCGGAGTAACAGAGCTCGTCATCATTTTGGTCATTGTGATTCTGTTGTTCGGCGCGAGTCGCATCACCGGGGTTGCGTCTTCATTGGGTGGCAGCATCAAAGCCTTCCGCAACGCGATGAAGGACGAAGATGCCCCCAAGAAAGATGACACTGCGAAGTAGTGTGTTGAGAGGTCGACCACGGGGTCGTTAGGTTCGGTGCCTTCGTGCCAGCGCCGCTCGCGCTGGCATTTTTATCGGATATGGGTGGTATGACGGCAGACTATTTTGATCAGGCAACGGTGTATCTCCATGCAGGTACCGGTGGTGATGGTATGGCTACCATGCGCCGAGAGAAGTTTGTGCCGCGTGGAGGACCCGATGGCGGCGACGGTGGTCGCGGTGGCCATATTTACTTGCAGGCAGACGCATCGATTAACACGTTGCTGCAATTCCGCGAGAAAGTCCGTTTCGAAGCAACGAACGGCAGCAACGGTGGAACGGCACGCCGGCATGGCGCTGACGGCCACGATGTCGTCATCAAAGTGCCGTTGGGCACGCAAGTCCATGCAACCATCGACGGTGCCAGCTATACCATTGACCTGGTCGCCCAGGGACAACGCCTGATGGCGGCGCGCGGGGGCAAAGGCGGGCTGGGGAACTTACACTTCACAACAGCAACGCAGCAAGCCCCGCGTATCGCTGAGCTCGGCGAACCCGGCCAAAAACTCGAACTCAAACTCGAACTCAAGCTCCTCGCTGATGTCGGGTTGGTCGGCTTCCCCAATGCAGGCAAGTCTTCGCTGATTGCTGCAGTCAGTGCTGCCCGCCCCAAGATTGCCTCGTATCCGTTTACGACCCTGCAACCCAATTTGGGTGTGGTCGCCTATGGCGATGATACCTTCGTGATTGCCGACATCCCGGGTCTGGTCGAAGGTGCACATCGTGGCGTCGGCCTCGGCCATAGCTTCTTGCGGCACATCGAACGCACCCGTGTGCTGTTGCACGTCATCGACATCGCCGCGGTAGACACGCGTGATCCGTGGGAGGATTACCAACGTATCAACGACGAGTTGATTCGGTATCGACCTGAACTGGCCCAACGCCCGCAAATTATCGTCCTCAACAAAACAGATCTACCCGACGCCGAAATCTTTTTGGGCGAGTACCTCGAACGCTTCAAAGGTGAGGGTCGACCGGTCTATGTCGTGTCGGCAGCATCCCGGACCGGACTCGAACCCCTCGTCCGCGAAATCGTGGCGGTGATGGCGACGCAGCCCGTGCTCATCGACAAAACGCCACGCAACGAAACCCTCGAATGGCCCATTCCCGTCCAAGATGAATACAAGTTCACCATCGAGTCGACGCGCCATGGGTATCGTGTCCACGGTCGCCGCATCGAACGATTGGTGTCGATGACCAACTTCGCACAGTCCGAGTCATTGGCCCGGTTGCAGCGGGTGTTCGAAGCAACGGGTATTTCTGCCGAACTCATCAAACATGGCATCGAAATCGGGCAGACGGTGTATGTCGAAAAGGCCGCACTCACCTGGACCGAAGAGTTTGTCCCCTAACTCCCGTTCTGACGACAGAGGACGACCGTGACAAACACCACGCCACTGCGGAATCCCAAAAAAAGGCTATTCGACGAAGCAACCTGGTTCGCCACGTTTCTCGTCGATAGCTTTGTCATTCTGACGAGTGTCGCGATGGCGTACGCCGTGCGCTATCTCGTCGTCTGGCCGGGGTGGGTCGGTGATTTCGTGCGGGCTGTACCTACCGAATTCTATGTCCAATGGAACGCGTTTATCCCCATTGGGATTTTGTTGCTCCTCCTCATCCAAGTGCAATTCACCGTGCGTGGGATGTATCGCTTGCCGGCGAATGCTGGGTTAAACGCCCACCTCAGCATCATATTCAACAGTACGACCACCGCAGCGGCATTGCTCGTTGTCGTGGTTTTTTCGTACCGACCGCTCTACTACTCGCGACTGGTGATTGCACTTGCGTTTGCATTTGTGATTCTGCTGCTCAGCCTTGTGCGTGTCGGCCTCGTGCTGGTACGTCGGCTGCGTTGGTCTCGCGGGATTGGGCGCGAGCGCTACCTGATTGTGGGTGGCGGTGACATCAGTCGCACATTGATGACCGGCATTGTCGCCCGACCACACCTGGGCTATGCGTTGGTGGGGTATGTCGCAAATCGGGTAGACGAATACGACAACGACGGGGCGCAACCGCTCCATTTTCACTACCTCGGCGGTGTCGAAAAACTGCGTGATTTGCTGGCGACCTATGCCGTCGATCAAGTCATCATTGCGCTCCCGTTCAATGAACAGCATTTGTTGCCCGGTGTGGTCGAAGCATGTCGTCAGACACGCGTCGACTTCCGTTTGGTGCCGGATTTGTTGGAACTCAGCTTTGACCGCGTCGATATCGGCGAATTCGATGGTCTGCCGTTGATTGGCCTGCGCGAAGTGTCGATACAAGGCATCAATCTTGTATTGAAGCGCGTGACCGACATCAGCTTTACCTTATTGGTGAGCCCCTTCGTCTTGGCGGCATCCGCGTTGATTGCGATTGCCATCAAACTGGATTCCCCCGGCCCCATCATGTTTACCCAAGAGCGCGTGGGGACCAACGGACGGCGCTTCACCATGTACAAATTCCGCACCATGGTGGTCAACGCAGAACAGATCAAAGCAGAACTCAGTCAACAGAACGAAGCAGACGGCCCGATTTTCAAAATCCGCCATGATCCGCGCCATACGCGTGTGGGTCGCCTGTTGCGCCGTACCAGCCTGGATGAGTTGCCGCAATTGTGGAACATCTTGCGTGGCGAAATGAGTTGGGTCGGACCGCGTCCTGCGACCCCCAGCGAAGTATCGCAGTACGCACCATGGCATTTGCGACGCCTCGAAGCCAAACCTGGTTTGACTGGCTTGTGGCAAGTATCGGGACGTAGCGATACAACGTTCGAAGAGATGGTCCGACTCGATATCTACTATGTGGAACATTGGTCATTGCTGATGGATTTGAGAATTGTCCTGCAGACCATCCCGACGGTGTTGTTGGGACGGGGTGCATATTAACCATATTGGCGCACTGGGGCGCGGTAGGGCGAAGGGTGGTTCAGATGCGCGTACTCATTACCGGTGGGGCTGGTTTTCTCGGCTCACACCTCAGCGATCGCTTTATTGCCGAAGGCCACACGGTCATCGCAATGGATAACCTCATCACCGGCAATGCGCAGAACATTGCTCATCTGTTCGGGCACGATCGATTTCGCTTCATGAAGCACGATGTGACTGATTACATCCACATCGACGGTGCTCTCGACGCGGTCCTGCACTTTGCATCACCGGCATCACCCGTTGATTACCTCGAATTGCCCATCCAGACGCTCAAAGTGGGGGCACTCGGTACGCACAAAGCACTCGGGTTAGCCAAAGAAAAAAACGCCCGCTTCTTGTTGGCGTCCACCTCAGAAGTCTATGGGGACCCACAAATCCACCCACAACCCGAGAGTTACTACGGGCACGTCAATCCGATTGGTCCACGCGGCGTCTACGACGAAGCAAAACGCTTTGCCGAGGCACTGACGATGGCATACCATCGCAGTCATGGCGTCCAAACGCGCATCGTCCGCATTTTCAATACCTACGGTCCACGTATGCGGCTGCTTGACGGCCGTGTGGTGCCGAACTTTATCCAACAGGCACTCCGCCATGAGCCGATAACGGTGTATGGCGACGGGAGCCAGACCAGGTCGTTCCAATATGTGTCAGATCTGGTCGAGGGTGTGTACCGTTTGTTGCACAGCGACTACACCGATCCGGTCAATATCGGTAACCCGCAAGAGCGGACCATACTGCAATTTGCCGAGGTCATTAATGCGTTGACGGGCAACCCGGCTGGGGTCATCAAGCAAGACATGCGCACCCAAGATGATCCGCAAGTGCGCCAACCCGACATCACACGAGCCGGCCAGGTGCTCAATTGGTCACCGCAGGTTTCGTTGCACGACGGGCTCACCCAAACCATCCCGTGGTTCCGTGAGGAACTGATCAAACGTGGGGAACTGGCATGAATCTGGTGCGCGACCTGCGACTGCCGGGAGTACTGGTCTGTGCGGTGTGCTATCTCATAGCAGCCGTCCCCGCCCAAGACTACCTGATGATTGCAGGTCGGAGCCATAGCCAATTGGCTACGGTCGTGTTCGTGGTGGCGCTCATCATCCATTGGGCACTCCATCGACCACTCGTGGTGCCACATGACGAGACGCTGTGGGCCCGTTTGGCGGTGGTTACCGCGCTGGTGTTGGCAACGGGCTGGTCTGCGTACGCATGGCAAAACGGGATAGACGAAATCCGTCGATGGGGGCTTGCCCTCTGCGTCGGCTATGTGGTCGCCGTTCTTCCGCAGTCGCGTCGGGATGTGGCGGTGATTGTGGCTGTCCTCTGCCTTGCGCCGATTGCGGCTGCCTGCTTTGCATTCGTTCAGAGTCTGCGTGGGATTGGCCCTGCCGCATTTGCCATCGCGGGGACCGGCTTTACACGCGCCAACGGCACCATCGGCCAGCCCAACTCGTTTGCCGGCTACATCAACGGTGCGTGGCCACTGCTCCTTGTTGTGACCGCCTGGGGGCACCGCACGCAGGCACGCTGGCGCTGGCCGCTGACTGCCGGACTGATCGTGTGCGGGCTCGTGTTGCTTTTGTCTTTTTCACGCGGGGGATGGTTTGGCGCGTGTGTTGGTGTACTGGCAATGTTGGTCGTCGCCGGGGGGCTGTGGCGGCGCATGGCACTGGTTGTTGTCGTCGTGGTGGTGCTTGTTTTTGCGGGTGGCTGGCGTATCATCCCTGGTCCTATTGGGGTACGTCTGGGCACGGCATCGCAGGTTTTTTCGGCGCCTCGGATTGCCCGCGACGAAGCCCAACAACGCCCAGACATCTACGCCGCAGTCGAGCGCGCCATGCAGTTTGACGCAGGGGTGTCCATGTGGAAACAGTCGCCAATACTGGGGATTGGCCCCGGATCATATACCCTCGCGTACCCGGATGTTGCGTATAATGGATGGTGGATATCTCGTGGCCACGCGCACAATGCGTATGTCCAAATCGCCGCTGAACAAGGGGTGATTGGTCTGTTCGCATACCTGGTACTGCTGTGGGTGTCGCTGCGTCGTGCCTATGCGCTGCGGCTATCCGACCCGTTTGCACGCGCTCTGGCAATCGGGCTGTGTGGCACCGCGGTTGCTGTTGCAGCCCATGAATGCTTCGAATATCTCCAAGTGAATTATCTGCCGATCCATGTGGCTGCGGTCATGGGCTTGGCGGGGGCGGTGCCGCGGGTCTGTGCGGCGGAGGAA
>CANHPK010000024.1 GCA_947462525.1 Roseiflexaceae bacterium
AATCGTCAGCTCGTCGCACTAACCACCTTTTCGGACCTCGTTAGCGAGGCGGTCGAACGAATCAAACACGATCAGACCAGCAGTGGTGTACCATCCGACACGACTCCGTTGGCTGACGGTGGCACCGGGGCGCTCGCCTATGCGCAGGCGGTGGGTGTGTATTTGGGTTTTGGTATTGACAGGATGGCTAATACACTGTGTACAATTGCACGTTGGACTTCAGATAGAGAACAAACCGTAACTGTTTTTGCTCGTCAAGCAATTCCAATGACTTGGGATTATCCAGAAGTCAATCCTTTTGCGAACGCTGCAGGTGATTATGCCGTATCAATTGAGGGTGTTATCAAAGGCATACCTAGCATTGTAAACTCGTTGGGTATTGCTTTACAACAAAATGCACAAGAGCAAACCACATCACAAAACAAAGTAGTTTCCACCGACCCACCCTATTACGATAACATTGGATATGCGGATCTTTCAGATTTTTTCTATGTCTGGTTGCGCAAATCTCTGCAACCAATATACCCTGCGTTGTTTTCTACCCTTTCGGTCCCCAAAGCCGAAGAACTCGTTGCGACGCCGTACCGGCATGGCAGTAAATTGAACGCCGAGACGTTTTTTTTGACGGGCATGACACAGGCGATGCGTCAGCTGGCGACCCTCGGACATCGCGCTTTCCCCGTGACAATTTACTATGCATTCAAGCAATCGGAGAGTGACACCGAGGGTGCCACGACAAACACTGGTTGGGATACGTTCCTCGAAGCTGTCATCCAAGCAGGATTTGCCATCAATGGTACCTGGCCACAACGCACCGAAATGACGAATCGCATGATTGGTTCGGGCACCAATGCATTAGCATCCTCGATTGTGCTTGTCTGCCGCGCTCGCGAGGCTACTGCACTACAAACGACGCGCGGCGACTTCGTCAACCTCCTCAAACGTGAGCTCCCCGACGCACTGCGTAAACTCCAGCAGAGCAATATCGCCCCGGTGGACCTCGCCCAAGCGGCCATCGGGCCGGGGATGGCGGTGTATTCTCGATTCAGTACTGTGCTCGATGCCAGCGGTAAGCGCGTCACGGTACGTCAAGCACTGGCCCTCATCAACGAGACCCTCGACGAGGTGCTCAGTGAGCAGGAAGGCGACTTCGACGCCGATAGCCGCTGTGCCATTGCCTGGTTTGACCAGTACGGATTCGCCGAAGGCGAATTCGGCGTCGGCGATGTCTTGGCCCGCGCCAAAAACACCAGTATCGCAGGCATGGTCGAGGCAGGCATCATGGCATCATCGCGTGGCAAAATGCGCCTGCTCAAACCCGACGAGCTCCCAGCTGACTGGGACCCGGCCGCTGATAATCGCCTGACGGTATGGGAGAGCGTGCATCAGCTCATCCGCGCCATGCACAGCGGTGGTGAATCGGCCGCAGCTGTGTTGGTGGCCAAACTCGGCGCACAGGCCGAAATTGCCCGTGAATTAGCGTATCGCCTCTACACCACCAGTGAACGCAAGAAGCGGCCCGCCGATGCGCTCCATTACAATGCGCTGGTGCAGAGCTTCCCCGCGATGACCGATCTGGCACACAACCCGCGTCACGCAGGCACTCCCGAGCAGCAATCGTCGCTGTTCGAGTAGGAATACGATAGCTGGATTGCTTGTGATACTGCAACACCAGATTGGGACAAGAGAGCATGCACACACGCAAAAAACTCATAGAAGTGGCCTTGCCGCTCGAAGCTATCAATGTTGCCAGTGCGCGTGAAAAATCCATCCGCCACGGGCACCCCAGCACCCTACACCTGTGGTGGGCACGCCGCCCGCTGGCGTCGGCCCGCGCGGTCATTTTTGCGCAGATGGTCGACGACCCGTCAGCGGTGCCCGAAGAGTTCCCCACCGAGCAAGCCCAAAATGCCGAACGGCAACGCTTGTTCAAAATTATCGAAGACTTGGTGCTCTGGGAAAACACCACCAACGAAGTCGTGCTCAACGCAGCACGAGCAGAATTGTGGAGGTCGTGGCGCCGAGCCTGTGCCGACAACACCGACCATCCCGAGGCGGCCACACTGTTCGACGCGCAGCACCTGCCGGCCTTCCACGACCCGTTCGCTGGCGGCGGTGCTCTGCCACTCGAGGCGCAACGACTCGGCCTAGAGAGTCACGCCAGCGACCTCAACCCGGTGGCGGTCCTCATTAACAAGGCGATGATCGAGATACCGCCAAAATTCGCTGACCGTCCCCCGGTCAATCCCGATTGGCAGCGCACCCCGCCCGAAGAAAAAGTGCTGCGCCAGTGGCGCGGTGCCCAAGGCCTGGCCGAAGACGTGCGCTACTACGGCAACTGGATGCGTGTCGAAGCCCAAAAACGCATCGGTCACCTCTATCCCAAGGTCGCCGTCACGTCCGAGATGGTCGCCGAACGACCCGACCTCCGGCAGTACCAGGGCAGCGAGTTGACCGTCATCGCCTGGATCTGGGCACGCACGGTCAAAAGCCCCAACCCCGCCTATGCTCGCGTCGACGTACCGTTGGCCAGCACCTTCATACTGTCGACCAAAACAGGCAAAGAGGCCTATGTAGAGCCAATTATCGAAGGTGATACGTATCGCTTTGTCGTGAAGACGGGGAAGTCAGCTGATGAGAAAGCAGGTAATGGAACGAAATTGGCAGGAAGTGGATCAGCGTTTTATTGTTTACTATCTAAAACTCCTATCACGTTCGCATATATTCGAGAAGAGGCGAAAAAACACGGTTTGGGATCTCAACTTATGGCAATTGTCGCAGAAGGCGCAAAAGGGAGGGTGTACCTAAGTTCGAATACGGTACACATCTCAACAGCAAATACTCCGCCACCAGAAGGTATACCACTTACTTCATTACCTGACAAAGCACTGGGTTTCCGTGTTCAGGAATATGGAATGCTCAAATGGAGTGACCTCTTCACCAACCGACAATTGGTCGCACTTACGACCTTTTCGGACCTCGTTAGCGAGGCAGTCGAACGAATCGAACGCGATCAGACCCACAGCGGTGAACCCGCTGACACGACCCCGCTGACCGACGGTGGCAGCGGCGCGCTGGCCTATGCGCAGGCGGTGGGGGTGTATTTGGCGTTTGCCGTAAGCAAAATTATCGACAGGAGTTCTTCTCTGTGTCGCTGGGATCCAACACCAACACAAAGTGGAATAATTAACACTTTTTCGCGGCAAGCACTGCCGATGTCATGGGATTTTGCAGAGTCACAGCCACTAGGTACAGCATCTGGTAGTTTTGTTGGAGCTCTTGAACTCATACACAAAGTAATGAATATATTTATAACAACGACTTTATCATTTGTTCAGCATGCTAATGCTTCGACACAAACTATTTCCCGCGATAAAATCGTTGCCACCGACCCACCCTATTACGATAACATTGGATATGCGGACCTTTCAGATTTTTTCTATGTCTGGTTGCGCAAATCTCTGCAACCAATATATCCTGCGTTGTTTTCTACCCTTTCGGTCCCCAAAGCCGAAGAACTGGTTGCGACGCCGTACCGGCATGGTAGTAAATTGAACGCCGAGACGTTTTTTTTGACGGGCATGACGCAGGCGATGCGTCAGCTGGCGACCCTCGGACATCGCGCTTTCCCCGTCACCATCTACTACGCATTCAAGCAGTCGGAGAGTGATACCGAAGGTGCCACGACAAACACTGGTTGGGATACGTTCCTCGAAGCTGTAATCCAAGCAGGATTTGCCATCAATGGTACCTGGCCACAACGCACCGAAATGGCGAATCGCATGATTGGTTCGGGTACCAATGCCCTCGCCTCATCAATTGTGCTTGTCTGCCGCGCTCGCGAGGCTACTGCACTACAAACGACGCGCGGCGACTTCGTCAACCTCCTCAAACGTGAGCTCCCCGACGCACTGCGTAAACTCCAGCAGAGCAATATCGCCCCGGTCGACCTGGCCCAAGCGGCCATCGGGCCGGGCATGGCCGTGTATTCTCGATTCAGTACAGTCCTCGATGCCAGCGGTAAGCGTGTCACGGTACGTCAAGCACTGGCCCTCATCAACGAGACCCTCGACGAGGTGCTCAGTGAGCAGGAAGGCGACTTCGACGCCGACAGCCGCTGTGCCATCGCCTGGTTTGACCAGTATGGGTTCTCCGAAGGCGAGTTCGGCGTCGGCGATGGCTTGGCCCGCGCCAAAAACACCAGTATCGCAGGCATGGTCAAGGCTGGCATCATGGCGTCGGCACGCGGCAAAGTGCGCCTGCTCAAACCCGACGAACTCGCTGCGGATTGGGATCCGTCAGCCGATGATCGCCTGACGGTGTGGGAGAGCGTGCATCAGCTCATCCGGGCGATGCAGAGCGGTGGTGAATCTGCCGCAGCTGTGTTGGTAGCCAAACTCGGCGCACAGGCCGAGATCGCCCGTGAACTGGCGTATCGTCTGTACACCACCAGTGAACGCAAGAAGCGGCCTGCCGATGCGCTTCACTATAATGCGCTGGTGCAGAGCTTCCCCGCCATGACGGAACTCGCTCACAACCCTCGCATCACGGCGAGTGGCGAACAACAGTCGACATTGTTTGAATAATTCTGTTGACTGGAGCGATTCGCAAAGCCGGTGGAGAATCAGTGATTTCACATCTTTTCGTGCTTATGCTATAGTCCATCTTGGCACTATCTTCAAAAATCACTGTATGTCAATAACCACCCTGTGGAGGACTGTCCGATGAGCATAACGAACAACGAACGCGTCGGTAAGGCACTCAATCATCTCCGCGAAGGTCTGGCACCGTTCGTCGAACGGGAACTCCAGCAGGCATTCGAGCAGGGCAGAGTCAATCATCACACCGTCGTAGGATTCCTCGAAGACAAACTCTATGCGAACCGGCCGATCAGCGAGTGGGATGTCGCAGGCTTGATGTCGGTCATGCTGGGCACATGGCAGACGGTCTTTGCCCAGACACTGGGCAACACCGAGCGTTCCTATATATTCGAATGCAAAAATGCCCGCAACCGCTGGGCCCACCAAGACACGATTTCGAGTGAAGACGCCGATCGGGCACTTGATTCGATGGAACGGCTGCTCAGCTCTGCGAGTGCGGTGACCCAGAGTGCGGCAATCAACAAACTCAAAATCGAACTACGCCGCCTGGTGTTTGAAGAGCAAGGTCGTACCGAAGCCCGGCGCATTGCAGCGAGCGAAGTCAAAACTGGCGCAAGCCTGGACCTCAGACCATGGCGTGAAGTGGTCACTCCACACCCCGATGTTGCCTCTGGTCGCTTTGCGCAGGCAGAATTCGCTGCCGATTTGTGGCAAGTGCACCTCGGCGAAGGTGCAGATGAATACCGCGACGCCCGAGAATTCTTCCGACGTACGTACCTCACCCAGAGTCTGCGCCAGTTACTCGACAACAGTATCAAGCGTATTGTCCACAACGTTGGCGACCCCGTCGTCCAGCTCCAGACCAACTTCGGCGGTGGCAAAACGCACTCGATGTTGGCGTTATTCCATCTCTATTCGGGGAATCCGCTCGGGGAGATGGCAGGACTCGATGAAATCCTCACTAACGCAAACGTCACCACGTTACCAACCGTCAAACGCGTCGTGTTGGTAGGCAATAAAATCTCTTCGGGCAACCCCGACCAAAAGGCAGATGGCACCCTGGTTCGGACTTTGTGGGGGGAATTGGCATGGCAATTGGGGGGTAAGGCTGCGTACGAGCGCATCCGTGCCGACGACGAGCAAGCAACCAATCCCGGCGATAAATTGCGCGAGCTGCTCAACGAATACGGGCCATCACTGATCCTCATCGACGAGTGGGTGGCCTACGCCCGCCAGCTCCATGACCGCAGTACGTTACCCGGCGGTGGGTTCGAGACGCAATTCAGCTTTGCCCAAGCCTTGACCGAGGCTGCCAAACTGGCCCGCAATTGTCTGTTGGTCATTTCGTTGCCCGCGTCAGATTCTGCTGGCGTCTCGCCGCACGCCATCGACGACGTCGAGGTTGGCGGTGTGCGTGGCCGCGAAGCATTGACTCGTCTGCGCAACGTGATTAGCCGCATCGGCGTCGACTGGCGCCCTGCCAATCCCGAAGAGGGCTTCGAAATTGTGCGCCGGCGTTTGTTCGAACCCATCAGTGGCGAAAAATACCGTGAGCGCGATGCAACGATTCGGCTGTTTAGCCAACTCTACCAAGCGCAAGGGAGTGAATTCCCTGCCGAGGCGGCCGAAGTACAGTACGAACAACGTATGCGTGCTGCGTACCCCATCCATCCCGAGATTTTCGATCGGCTGTACGGGGATTGGGCGACCTTGGTGACCTTCCAGCGCACACGTGGTGTGTTGCGTCTGATGGCATCGGTCATCCATTCGTTGTGGCAAACCGGTGACCGCAGCCCACTCATCATGCCAGCGAGCATACCCATCGACGACAACAAAGTGCAGTTCGAGTTGACGCGCTACCTGTCTGATCAGTGGGTGCCGATTATCGAAAAAGACGTTGATGGTACGAATTCACTGCCACGACGCATCGACAACGAACAACCGAATCTGGGCCGTTGGAATGCCACACGGCGCGTTGCCCGGACTATCTACCTCGGGTCAGCACCAGCCACCGCAGTGGCTCAGCGCGGCCTCGAAGACCGACGGGTCAAGTTGGGCTGTGTTTTTCCCGGTGAAAACGCCGCGATTTTTGGTGATGCCTTACGCCGACTGTCGGAGCAAGCAACCTACTTGTATAGTGACAACGGACGCAGCTGGTATGACACAAAACCGACCGTCACGAAGCTGGCCGATGATCGCGCAGAGCTGGTGCGACGCAACCCTGACAAGCTCACCATGGCGCTCGAGGCACAGATACGAAGCAATACAAGCAACAAGGGCCGTTTCGGGCGCGTTCATACACTGCCAGCAGGCAGCGCCGAAATCCCCGACGATACTGATACACGACTGATTGTGTTGCGCGCCTCAACACCGCATCGCAAAGAGGGTGAAAGCCTGGCACTCGAAACAGCCAAACACATGCTCAGCATGCGCGGCAACAGCCCACGCACCTACCAGAACAGTCTCGTCTTTTTGGCAGCGGATGCGACGCTCTTGCCAGCGCTCGAAGACGGCATCGCCCGTATGCTGGCGTGGGAAAGTATCATCGGCGATAAAGACATCCTCGACCTTACTCCTGCACAGGTCCGTCAAGCAGATCTCCAGCTCAGGTCGGCCGTTGAGAGTGTCAAAAGCCGCATCCCCGAGGTATATCAGTGGCTTCTGGTACCAGCGCAACCCGACACGAAGAATCCCATTGAGTGGAATATGGTGCGTTTGCTCGGGAACGAAGCAATTGCGGTTCGTGCAGCTGAGAAGTTGCTCAAATCCGAAGGCATGATTGACGCATTGGGTTCGACTATCCTGCGGCACCACCTGGATGCAGTGCCCTTGTGGCGCGAAGGGCACGTCAGCGTCAAATCGCTGGTGACTTACTTTGCCAGCTACCCGTACCTCCCTCGCTTGACCAGCACCGACGTGTTGCTCAACACCATTACCTCGGGCACGACTGTTGCAAACTATAGCGAGACATACGCCACTGCGGATAGTTGGGACGCCACAAAAAACACCTACAGCGGGCTGCGTACAACCGCCATTATTCGTCCGAGCGCGTATGCAGAATTGCTCTTGGTCCAACCGGCACGGGCTGCAGAACAACTCTCGCGCGTCGAACCGCCAGTAATCGGCCTTCCTTTCATCGAAGGCACTGAAAATAAAGGAGGCACGCAGCCAAATCCAAATGGTGGAACGATCTTCCCTGTCGTAAAACCAGTTATCGAACCTCCAGTGGTTGTGCCAACAGTGAAGAAATATCGCAGGTACCATGGCACCAAAAAACTCGACATCCAGCGCGTGAGTCGGGATGCAAATCAGGTTATCGACGAAGTCATTCGTCACATGACCGAAAAGTACGGGGTAACCGTCCAGGTTACTATCGAAATCTCGGCCGAGTTCCCTGACGGCGCAGACGATACCATGCGACGCATCATCAGCGAGAACAGCAGACAGCTGTCGTTTGATCAATCCAGTTTTGAAGAACAATAGACGATTGTTCTCCGTGCAGGGGATATATGACACTTTATGAGTTGACGTCGACCACATTTGAGGCAGTTAAGCGTGTCTCGTTTGCAGATCAATACATCCAAGAGCGTGCGGATTTACAGCGCGTTCTTCGGACACACATCCATGTCATTGGTGACGATTTGTACGTGCTGAGCGAAGAATTCAGCGATTGGGATGACAGCAAACGCAGGATCGATCTGCTGGCAATTGACCTCGACGCCAATCTCGTCGTCATCGAGCTCAAGCGCACGATTGACGGTGGGCATATGGAGCTACAGGCGATTCGCTACGCCAGCATGATATCAACCATGACGTTTGAACGCGCGGTCGAAGTCCATGCCCGCTACCTCAGCAGAATACAAACCAGCCCAGCAACAGGTGACGTTTCAACTGTTACTGCACGAGAGCAGTTGCTTGCATTCCTGAACTGGGACGATCCAGACAGTGAGAAATTTGGAAGTACGGTACGGATCGTGTTGGTTTCCGAGGACTTTGGCAAAGAATTGACATCAGCAGTGCTGTGGCTGCGAAAATATGACATCGACATCCGCTGCATACGGTTGCGCCCGTACAAACACAATGATGCGATGTTTATAGACGTCCAGCCGTTGATTCCACTCCCCGAAGTCCAAGAGTACCAAATTAAGCTCCGTCAAAAGGAACTCCATCAAACGGAACAACGCAACGCGCGTTCCGAAGAACTCCTGCACTTCTGGAGCGGGCTCGTGGCAGTGGCGAAAGAACAAAAGACGCGCCATGCAGAGATTAAACCTGGAACGTATAACTGGATTGGCGCGAGCTCGGGTCAACGTGGACTAAATTATGTCTACTCCACGACACAAACATACAACGTCGTCGAACTCTATATCGACCGAGGTGACCAAATGCTCAACAAGTCGATTTTTGATTCTCTCCATGACCGCAAAGCTGAGATTGAGAAGAATTTCGGTAATGGTGACTACAACATTGAATGGCAGCGGTTGGATAACCGCCGTGCCTCGCGTATTCGAGTGGTCATTCCTGACGGAGGGTATCTGTGCGATGCGGACCAGTTACCAACGAATTATCGAGTTCTCGTCAATACGATGAATGCGCTCGAAAAAGCACTTGCGCCCCATCTCTTGAAGGCGGTTCAAGGCGCTGGACCAGAATAGTTCGACGTTGTTTCTCAGCAGAGACCCATTGTGATTGAATCATCAAAGCCCCACGTGCCAACGCACCTGCGTGCGCGGGCAACCCGTGGGGCTATGGTTTTGTCCTGCCGTGGGGCTCTTTCAATCTGCCCAAACCCGTGACCTAATTACTCGCCTCGGTCAGTGACGTAATTGCCGCGGCTGGGAGCACCAGCTCGGCCGACGCAGTCAGATCCTTGACCTGATCGACCGTGGTGCCACTGGCAATCGCCGCCGTGATGCCGGGGCGTGCCATGATCCAGGCCAAAGCGACCTGGCCGGAAGTGGTGTTGAGCTCTTTGGCGACGGCGTCGACCGCTGCGAGGATCTTGAAGCCGCGTTCGTTCATATAATTGGCCTGCACGCCACCGGCACGGGGGCTGGTGGGCAACGCCTGGCCGGCGCGGTACTTGCCCGAGAAGAAGCCACTGGCCAATGACGAGTACGTAATCACGCCGACGCCTTCGCTGATGCACATCGGCTCGAGCTCGCGCTCGTAGTCGGCCCGCATCACCAGGTTGTAGCGCGGCTGCACGCACTCGTAGCGCGCCAGGTTATGGCGTTCGCTGACCCACAGTGCCTTGGTCAAGCGCCAGGCAGCGAAGTTCGACGCGCCGATGTAGCGTACCTTCCCGCTGCTGATGAGGTCGTCGTAGGCCCGCAGCGTTTCGTCCAATGGCGTGTTGAGGTCATCGGCGTGGGATTGGTAGAGGTCGATATAATCGGTCTTGAGGCGCGTGAGGCTGTCTTCGACGTGCTTGATGATGCGGTAGCGCGACAGGCCCTCACCATTGGGGCCGTCGTCCATGCGCATGCCTACTTTGGTGGCGATGATGAGGCTGCTCCGGTTGTTGCGTGCCTGCATCCAGTCGCCCAAAATGCGCTCGGATTCGCCGCCTACATGGCCCGGGGCCCAGCGCGAGTAGACATCGGCGCTGTCGATGAAGTTGCCGCCGCCGGCCACAAACGTGTCGAGCACGTCGTACGAGCGCTGCTGATCCGTCGTCCACCCCAATACATTGCCACCGAAGCATATCGGTGTGACATACAATCCCGTCCGGCCCATGCGTCGTGTCTGCATCTGTCTGCTCCTCTGATTCTGTCCTCGCTGTATTGTACGAGGATTTGCACGATCATGGCACGCCGCGACCAGACAGACGCGGTATACTGTAGCCAATAGTCTTGTTCGCACGGGGATGGGGATGTCTGCCAGCAAATCAAACCAACGCCTCTGGGCTGAACCCGACACCGTCGAGCTCTTGCAGCGCGAAATCGCCGAAGCACACCGCACCATCAAAGCATTGATGCGCCGCCTCGCCGACGAACAAGAACAATCCCAAAAAACCCAGGCAGCCTACGAACAGATGAAAAACAACATCGTCGAGATGAACCGCGAACACACCCTCGTCGAACGCGAACGGGACATGTGGCGCATGCGTGCAGAACAGTCTGGCCTGGGCAGCGGCGATTTTCTGCCCGTGCTCACCGCAGAAGAGGTCAGCTCGATACGCCGTGCGATGGCACGCCTGCATCACCCTGACACCGGCGGCGACAGCGACCGCATGAAGCAATGGAACAAACTTCTCGACGATTGCACTCCCAAAACAACGGACCGACGCACCACACGCGACCCAAAATAAAAACCAAAGATTGGAGCGTTCCTATGCGCCAAAGTGGCATTTTGCTGCACCCTACGTCGCTCCCCAGTCGTTGGGGTATCGGCGATCTCGGCCCGGCTGCCTACCAATTTGTCGACACGCTCATTGCCACGTCGCAACGCATCTGGCAGGTCCTGCCCCTCGGGCCGACCGGCTATGGTGATTCGCCCTACCAGTGCTTTTCGGCATTCGCCGGCAACCCACTCCTCATCAGCCCCGACGCCCTCATCGACGCCGGCTTGCTCGATCCTGCAGAACGCGACACGTACCCGCACTTCGACGATCACGGTATCGATTATGGTGCGGTCATCCCTGCCAAGTTCGCCCTGCTGAGCCGCGCTTACCAAGCTTTTGGCCAACACACCGGCGACCTGCACACAGAATACACTGCGTTCTGCGCCGCAGAATTGCGCTGGTTACCCGACTACGCACTGTTTATGGCATTGAAAGCCGATCACGGCGGCATCACCTGGTCTTCGTGGGCACCAGCCTATGCGCAGCGCGACCCGGCGGCACTGGCCGAAGCCCGTACGCGCCTGGCCGACGCCATCGGCTATCAGCAGTTCTTGCAGTTCATGTTCTCTCGGCAGTGGCGGTCCATCCGCGGCTATGCCAATCAGCGCGGCATCACCATCATCGGCGACGCACCGATTTTCGTCGCATACGACAGTGCCGACGTGTGGGCTGCGCCCGAGCTCTTTTGGCTCGACGACGCTGGCTTGCCGACCTTCGTGGCCGGCGTGCCGCCTGACTACTTCTCGGTCGATGGGCAGCGCTGGGGTAACCCGCTCTACCGCTGGGATGCCCACCGTGCCCAAGGCTACGCCTGGTGGATCGAGCGCATCCGCTCCAACGCAATGCTCTACGACCTGATCCGGCTCGATCACTTCCGCGGTTTTGTGGCGTATTGGGAGGTCCCCGTGGCCGAGCCCACTGCGCGTATCGGTCGTTGGGTCGATGCGCCCGGCTTCGAGCT
>CANHPK010000025.1 GCA_947462525.1 Roseiflexaceae bacterium
CGAGCATGTTGCGCAGGTCACTGAACAGTGATACATTCGTGTTGGTCATTCTGAGGTCTTTCGTTTGGTTTGAGCACTTCAACGAAACCACAGAGTGACCTTTGTGTCAATCCGGCGAATTTACACCACATCTAAAGACATTATCCTACTAACTACTAACTACTAACTACTAACTACTAACTACTAACTACTAACTACTAACTACTAACTACTAACTGACGAGTTATCTGAAAAATAAAGGCACAGTAACACGCCATTAATCCGCGTCAGCTAGGGTGAATCAATCATGCTGAGAGGACGCCATGCCACACACAAAGCGACACATCTCTATTGCACACATGCATAATGTACGAGATCTCGGCGGTCTAGAGCGCTACGACGGCGCACAGACCGCCCGGAATGTTTTTTGGCGGGGCGATTCCCCCCATGCAATAAACACTGACGCCATACGCGATTTTGCTGCGGCTCGGATGACGACCGTTATCGATCTGCGTCAGCCAAGTGAGTGTAGTGTGCATCCGAACCCGTTCTTCCATCACGATGGATTTTCGTATCATCATGTGCAGCTCTTTGCAGGAGATACCCTCCATAACCTCCCCGAAACGCTCCAAGCGTTTTATGTTGCGGTTATCGCACAGTGCGGCACCCCACTTGCACACATCATCGAGCAAAGTGCAGCTGCCCCCGCAGGCGTGTTTTTTCACTGTCAACTGGGCAAAGATCGAACCGGGATTCTGAGCGCTATCCTACTCCTACTGGCCGGTGTGTCCGAAGCATCTATTTTGGAAGATTACGCACTCACCGCCGATAGAATCCGTAACCTGACACGTGAACTCACGCTCAATCCACCGGCACACATGAGCCCACAACGGTATCGCGATTTGTTGGCGACACATCCATCCACCCTCTATGTCGTGCTCGAACACATCCGCATGCAGCATGGCAGTGTCGTTGCATATCTGCGTGCGGCGGGGTGTTCTGCATCTGCCATAACACGGGTGCAAGCGAAATTGTGTGCGCCGAATGACATCCACGGTGCATAAATCTTTGATTTCTGTATACCAAAAACCCCTCAGCTGCTAATCACGCAGTCACACACCGATGACGTTCGCATAAAAGAACCATAACGTCAGTATCGCAGCTTGATGACATGAGCAGACTACAGTGTACTCATCATCAGAGAAAACCTGATGGCGTGTATTTGTAAGGAGTAGTCATGCGGAAGTTGTTTAGTTTGCTGTTGATGGTGATGTTTGTAACGGCCTGTGGCGGTGTTGCCCCTGCCGCTGAGCCAACGAAGGCTCCGGAAGTCGTCGCAGAGCCCACTGCTGTGCCAGAGCCAACGGCAGCTCCTGAAGAACCAGCGGAAGTCAAGCCCGTCGTCATTGTCTGGTTGCCAAACGAATCTGGCGGCGACCTCGAAGCAGCCCGCGATGCGATTGGCGCGGTAGTGACCGAGACCCTCGGACGACCGGTCGAACATAAGTTGACCACCGACTACATCGTTGCAGTCGAGGCACTGGCCAACGACAACGGCGACCTGGCGTTCTATGGCGCACAGGCCTACATCGAAGCCAAGAACAAGAACAACGCAATCGTGCCGTTGATGATCACCAGTGGTGCGTCTGGCACCGCGAAGGATGCTCTGTACCACGCATGGTTTGCGGTGAACAAGGGCGAAGAAGCTGCCTATCAAAAAGATGGCGTATACAGCATCGAAAACATCGCCGGCAAGCGCTTCTCGTTCGTCTCGAACAGCTCGACCTCGGGATTCAAGGTTCCTGCAAAGAACATCGTAACGGTCTTCTCCGCTCAGGATAAGTGGAAAGAGCTTGTTGCAGACGATTTGCTCGAAGGCGGCCCAGATAGCCTGTTCTCAGATGTGCAATTCGGTGGCTCACACCAGGGATCTGCAGTCAACCTGATCTCGGGCAAATCCGATGTCGCGGTCTTCTGTGACACCTGTGTCGAAAACTACACGGCATTGAGCGAAGGTGAACCCAACACCGTTGGTTCGACATACAAAGTCATCGACAAGGCTGCAGAGCCATTCGACAAGTTCCCCGGTAAAGAATTCGTCCTCATCTCGGTCACCCCGGTTCTCAACTCACCGTTCGCCGCAAACGGCAACACATTGACCGCCGAAGAAATCAAGAAGCTCCAAGACGTGTTGACTTCAGACGCTGTTGCAAACAACCCCAAGATTTTTGCAACCAAGGCCGAAATCGAAGCAGGCTACAAGCCCATCTTCAAGAAGACCAAAGAAGAGCGCTTCATCGTCGTCGAAGATTCATTCTTCGATCCGATTCGCGAACTGTCCAAGTAACCTTCCCCAAACCCACCGCGGCACTGCTGCGGTGGGTTCTATCTATACAGTGAGGTACACCCATGCCAGTGCTCCATGTCGAAAACGTCCGTAAATCATATGGTGGTAGCTCCTTCGCGCTCGATGGAGTTTCATTTTCTATCGAAAAAGGCGAGTTCGTGGCCATCATCGGACCGTCTGGAGCAGGCAAGTCGACTCTCTTGCGATGCATCAATCGCTTGATTGCAGTCACGTCAGGCACCGTATCTGTCGATGGAACAGACGTGACCAAGGTGTCGAACAGCGGTCTGCGTATCTTGCGCAGGACCGTTGGAATGATTTTTCAGCACTACAATCTCGTGAATCGACTAACAGTCATCGAAAATGTCCTCCACGGGAGACTCGGCTACAAATCGTCATTGAGTGGTACATTTGGTCTTTTTTCACATGCCGAAAAAATACGTGCCTACGAATTGCTCCAAGCAGTCGGCCTTTCGGAGCAAATCTATCAGCGATGCGGTCAATTGAGTGGTGGACAAAAGCAACGAGTGGGTATTGCACGTGCACTCATCCAAGACCCCACACTCATGCTCTGTGACGAACCCATTGCGTCGCTCGACCCCAACGCCGCCAAAATCGTGATGGACAACCTGCGTGATATTAATCAGCGGCTCGGGATAACGGTTGTCGCTAATCTCCACCAGGTCCACGCTGCACGCGAATACGCGCACCGCATTATCGGTGTGAATGCTGGTAAAGTCGTATTTGATGGTCCGCCATCGTTGTTGACCCTCGAAATAATCCAACAAATTTATGGCAGTGAAGCGCAGGATTTGATGCTCGCAGACGGTGAACTCCATGCGTAGCATCGACTTTTTGATGCGCCAACGGCTCGTGGTTGGTCTCGTCTGCCTCGGTATTCTCATTGCATCGTATGCTGCAGTGGTGGTCACCGATTACGACGTCGTCAAGGGGTTTCAGTCGATCCCCAAAGCAGTGAAATGGAGCAGCGAAAATTTCTATCCTGACGAAAAATCATTGAAAAGACTCCCCAAAATCATTGCAAAAATGCAAGAAACGCTCGTCACTGCAGTCACTGCAACCACGTGTGCAGCGTTTGTGGGATTTTTGGTGGCTATCCTCGGTGCGAATGCTACTCGGCCGCATTGGGTGTTCAGCATTGTGAGTCGCGCGATCGCCAGTCTGTTCCGCAATGTCGATGTTTCGGCGTGGTCTTTGATTCTGTTGTTTTCATTTGGACAGAGCATGTTTACGGGGTATCTCGCACTGTTTTTTGTCACGTTCGGGTTCATGGTGCGCATGCTGATGGAGACAATCGATCTGAGTAGTGCAGACACCATCGAAGCGTTGCGCGCAACAGGTGCATCGCCGAGTGCGGTCATTACACAGAGCGTTATTCCGACCTGTATGCCGCAGTTTGTAAGCTGGACGTTATTCATGATCGAAACAAACATCCGTAGCGCCACGCTCGTTGGCATTCTGACCGGCACCGGGATCGGCAATCTGTTTGATATCTACTACAAAAGTTTGAATTATCACGCTGCGAGTTTGGTCATTGTCGTCATCGTGATAGCGGTGTTGTTGATTGAATCGGTCTCGAATGCGATCCGAAGGGTGGTGTTGCAGTGACTCCTCCGACCCAAATGTCCCTCCCACGCCGTCCCTTTGACCGCTCCATTGCGCTGATGCGGTTGATTGTGGTGCTCTTGTTTGTCCTCACGCTGTATGGGTTCACAGCCCTCGAAACCGGCGGCGTCAACATGGCCGACGCGTGGAGTATGTTGGCAGACAACGCTGCGACATTATTCTTTCGTCCAGCACTGACAAACGTGACGGTCAGCGAATTGCTCGTGTCACTCGGTGTCACCATTGGGTTGGGATTTCTGACCACCGTGTTTGGTGCAGTGATTGGTTTCGGTTTGGCATTGGCAAGTGCCCTCAACATCGCCCCGGTCTGGTTGAGCGTGCTGGTCAAAGGATGTACGGCCATCGTCCGTGCAATCCCGACCGTATTGTGGGTGCTGATTTTTGCCGTATCGGCCGGATTGGGGAGCGTGGCGGCTGTGCTCGGCATGACGTTCCACTCGGCGGGATATCTCATCAAGGCATACGCAGAGTCGTTCGAAGACGTGGATGCTGGGAGCATCGAAGCACTGCGTGCGGGCGGCGCTGACTGGTGGCACATTGTCGGCCAGGTAGTCACCCCGTCCGCCATGCCTGCGCTCATCTCGTGGACGTTTCTGCGCTTCGAGATTAACTTCTCTACTGCGATTGCAATGGGCGCTGCTGCAGGGGCGGGTGGTATCGGCTTCGATATGTTCATGGCTAGTGGATTCTATCTCAACATCCGTGAAATGGGTGCGTTCACCTACGCAATATTGATTTTTGCGGTCATTATGGAACTCATCGCGACCCGCTTGCAAACACGCCAATCTCATCGTTGATGAACGTTGTCGGTGATGCCTGCGCATACATAAGTGAGTGGACAGAAAGAGGCTAGCATGCGGGATTCGGTGACAGGGATATTGAGTCGTAGCCCAAGCACCACTGTGTGCGCGTTGGCTGCGCATGCGCTCACGATGATATCAGACCCGTCTGTGGTGGTGCTCAGTGGGCCAAAGGTTGCCATGGTCCAGCTGCGCATCCAAGAAAGCGTCGCAGATACCGTCTTCAACGGCGGTGAAGTTTTGGTGACGGAGACACGGCTCGAGCTCAATGGAGTGTTTGGGTTCGGCATGGTGATTGGAGACCAACCGGAGTACGCAACGGCACTGGCAGTCCTCGACGCACTCGGGCGCATCGATGGCCCCCATCGTGCATACATGACTGATGCCGTCGCCGATTTGGCACGTGCACTGACCACGAAGCACCAGAGCGAATTTGCTGCGAGCAACAGCACCAAAGTCGCCTTTGATACATTCTGAGAGGCCTATGAACACTGCATTCCGTGCACCTACTGCGTACGAAGAATTCTGTACCACCGCGTATCGACTACTGCTTGAGTGTCTGTCACGACCAGGGACGATTGTGCAATTACCGTCCGTAGAATTCCTCGCTGTTCCGACCGATTTGATTGCCGGGAGCACGACGAATCCGTTCTGCTTGGCAGCATGTATGTCGCTCGTCGATCAAGAGTCGAGCATGGTGCTCGCAGCCGCAGGGGGCTGGGTAGCAGAGCACCATCCTGCAGCTGCGTGGGTCCATCTACGCACGAATGCCCGGCGGTCCGCCGCCAGCGACAGCGCATTTGCATGTCTGTGGGACGTTGCATCGCTTGCACTCCTGCCGTCGTTGTCGCACGGTTCGCTGACATTCCCCGAACGCAGCGCGACGGCATTCTGTGCCGTTGATGTCCTCTCTGAGAGCGGCACATGGGAGCTGTCAGGGCCTGGGATTCAGACCACCACAGCATTGGGAATCAGCAACGTAACGTCCGAACAGATGGGATACATCCAAGCATCGCGTTCGTCCTTCCCACTCGGAGTGGATGTGTTTTTGGTTGACGCAACAGGGAAATGTGTCGGCTTGCCACGGAGTACTCGTATTGTGCGTAGCCGCACGTCCTAGTCTACTGGGAGGATTCTTTTGGGATATATAGCAGCACGTGGTGGCACACAAGCCATCTTGAATGCAGAGCTCCTCGTCGAATACATGCGATTGCATGCCGCATCAGACCCGATCGGGATTGACCAGATTCGTGATCAGATGCGTGCTGCGGTGGGTCGAGCAATGAACGAGGGCGCGTTGTATGCACCGAATTTGGCCGCACTCGCCCTCAAGCAGAGTGAAGGCGACAGCATCGATGCGAGCTTCTTGTTACGGGCCTATCGTTCGACCCTCCAGCGCGTCATGCCGACGATACCAGCTCGAGGGGTAGATATCCGCTGTCAGCGGCGTATTTCGGCGTCATTCAAAGATATACCTGGTGGCCAGATGCTTGGTCCTTCGACCGACTATCAGATTCGAATGCTCAACACGCTGTTGATGCATGAATCGACAGCGGACGTCCAACGCATCCTGAAGGAGTACGACGCATTAATTGCCCAGCATGCTGACACAGACGAGCGCGCAGGCTACTTCCCCAAAGTCGTCGATTACATGCGCGCCGAACAGATGGTTCCATTTGTCCGAGATGACGAAGGCGCAGAACCATTTGATATTACCCGCACCGCGCTGACCTTCCCCTGTTCGCGGAGCGCTCGGCTCCAGAGCCTGGCGCAGGCCGATACAGGCTGTCTGTTGACATATGCGTATAGCAGTGTGCGTGGCTATGGCGATGCACATCCGACACTGGCAGAACTCCGTTTCGGCGCACTTGCAATTGCGGTCACACACCCACTCACCGGCGAACCTGTCTGCATTGGCGAAATCGTTGTGACGGAGTGCGAAATCGTCTCGAAGGCGCACAGTGTCGCGCACAACCAAGAACGACCGTACTTCCAACTCGGATATGGCTTTACGTTCGGGCACAGCGAAGTCAAAGCAATGAGCATGGGTATTCTCGATAGCGTGTTGAGCCAAGCAAAACGCAACGGCCTCAGCGGTGAGTCGGGACCAGCAGCCAACGAAGAGTTTGTCCTACTCCATTCAGATGGAATCGAAGCAAGCGGCTTCACGGCGCACTACAAGCTGCCCCACTATGTAACGTTCGAAGCCGACCTCAAGGTCCTTGAACGTGCAGTCGACCACGTAGAGAGTGATGCACTCAATCCGCATGCAGCCCACGCAACGACGGCAAAGGAACGGTTGTGACAGAACAACACACCAACATTTATAACTTTGGCTTCATTGACGAAGATTCCAAGCGCGAAGTACGCCGCCAATTGCTCAAAGCCGTCGCTCTCCCCGGGCACCAAGTCCCGTTTGCGAGTCGCGATTTGCCCATTGGGCGCGGCTGGGGTACCGGCGGGTTGCAGATCACCATGGCCATCATTGCTGCCAGTGACACCCTCAAAGTCATCGACCAGGGCGATGATGAAAGTGTCAATGCGGTGAATTTACGGCGCTTGTTGACGCGCACCACGGGAGTCAGCACGACGGTCGACACACAGGCCGCCACTATCATCCAGACGCGACACCGCATCCCCGAAGAACAGATGCGTGAGGACCAGATTCTCGTGTTGCAAGTCCCCATGGTTGACCCGTTGCGATGGGTCGAACCCAATCTCGAACGTGCCACCGTTATGCATGGCGAAGCCGACTACGGACGCATGTGGGTCTACATGTACGAAAGTGTCATCAAGGCTGGTGATATTCGCATCGCCACGCAATACCCGGTCATCGTCGCAGGACGATACATGATGGATACAACGCCCATTCCGCGTTGGGATGTGCTGCGACTGCACAATGCAGACCACTTGTCGCTGTTTGGTGCTGGTCGTGAAAAGCGTGTCTACGCAGTTCCCCCGTATACCACCGTCGAGCCATTGGAATTCGAGGATTTTCGCTTCAAGACTGAATATGCCGAAGGGCAACGGTGCCATCGTTGCGGAGCGACCAACACATTTTTGACGGGGCATTTTGTCAAGAGTCCGGGGACTGATGAGCCAGGGCACTGGGTGACGAGTTGTTCTGACGCCAGCTATTGTGACAAACAAATGGTGGCACAGGGTTGGACGGAGGCACAGGAATGACAGATGTAGCTTCGTGGGTCTTGAATGTGACAGGCTTGACCAAACGGTACGGCCTCGGTTGCCCGCGCTGTGCCGAGTCGACCGGCCCTGACCATGGTTCGAGCCAATGTCCCTTCTGTCAGACGGTACACGCGTGTGTCAATGCAGGTTTTACGCTCTATCAAGGTGAAGTGCTCGGCATCGTCGGCGAAAGTGGGAGTGGCAAGAGTACGCTTATGCAGCTCATTAATCTGACGATTAATCCGACTGCCGGCGAAATCTGGTACCGCGAACCAACCCAAGATTCAACAGCTATGAATCTCGTCACCATGGATGGCTTCACCCGCAGACATTTTCGAAATGATCGGCTCGGTATCGTCCATCAACGACCTGAACTCGGTCTCAACATGCGGTTTAGTGTGGGTGGGAATGTCGCCGAGAAATTGCTCCTCGCGAATTGGCGTCACATCGGGCGTATCCGCGAACGCATCACCGAGCTGATGATCCAAACCGAACTCCCGCCCGAACGCATCGATGATGATCCCAATACATTCAGCGGTGGCATGTTGCAGCGGGTTCAGATTGCGAAAGCCCTCTCGAGTAATCCAGGCTTATTGTTGCTCGATGAAGTGACGAGCGGGCTCGATCTCTCGGTGCAAGCACGAGTGCTCGACCTGATCCGCCGCATCCAATGGGAACAAAAGATGACCATGTTGCTCGTGTCCCATGACCTCGGGGTAATCAAGCAACTGGCCCGACGCACCATCGTCATGAAGAACGGGTTCATCGTCGAAAGTGGACTCACCGACCAAATTCTCGAAGATCCGCAGCATCCGTATACGCAGTTGCTCGTCTCGTCGGCACTGTGATGGTGACATCAATGACAACACCGATCGTGGAAGTCCGTGATCTCAACAAATCGTTCGTCTTGCATCTCATCGATGGGCGTACGATTTCGCCGGTACAATCCATGTCGTTTACGGTCTTTCCCGGTCAACATTTTTTGATTTGGGGGCGGAGCGGAGTCGGCAAAACGAGTGTCCTCAAATGCATCTATCGGACCTATATCAGCACCAGTGGTTCGATTCTGTACCATTCTGCCCACCACGGCGTCATCGATATGACGACCATCCCCGAGCGTGTGGTGCTCCAGCTCCGCGAACAAGAAATCGGCTACTGTTCGCAGTTCCTCAAAGTGTTGCCGCGGGTGTCGGCGCTCGATATCATGACCGAGCCGTTGCGCCGTATGGGGATGGACAAAGAACAGGCACGTGAGCAGGGATCTGCGTGGTTGACTCGGTTGCGCATTGCACCGCACCTGTGGCAGGCGAGCCCCGTGACGTTCAGTGGCGGCGAACAACAGCGCATCAACCTCGGTCGCGCGTTTATTGGCAAACCACGCCTCCTCTTGCTGGATGAACCAACGGCGAGCTTGGATTCTGGCTCGAAACAAATCGTCCTCGACCTCATCCACGATGCCAAAGCACACGGCACCACCGTCGTGACCGTGTCACACGACATCGACACCCTTTCGACGCTCGCTGATCAGCAGCTTGCGCTCTAGCTGGAGTCACACATGCAATCCCTTTTGACCAATGCACATCTGATATTGCGGGATCGATTGATTGCGTCTGGATGGCTGGCAATCGACCACGGCCGCATCTCGGGGTATGGTGAAATGCCCGTTCCTGGTGAATATGCGCATCTGTCCCCCCAGGACCTCGGTGGCGCTTTTCTCATGCCGGGTATTGTCGATTTGCATTGCGACACCATCGAAAAGATGATTCAGCCGAGACCAGGCGTCATGCTTTCCACCGACATCGGCTTGCAGGTGACCGATCGGTTGCTCGTGTCGAGTGGCGTTACCTGCGAGTTCCATTCGTTGTCGCTCGACGATGCAGAATTCGGCGTGCGCAATGACGAATTCATCCGCGAGTTCATCCAGCACATCACCCAATCGAACGCAACGACTGTGCGCCATCTCGTGCATGCGCGCGTCGAGATAAGTTCTGTCCGGGGGACCCAATCACTCAGCCAAATTCTCGGCGAGCCGTGCGTACGCCTGGTGTCGATCATGGATCACAGCCCGGGTCAAGGGCAGTACGCGACTGACGAGGCATTTCGCTACTATGTGGCCAAAACCACTGGTCGCAACGACGCCGAAATCGACGAAATCATCGCGCACAAAAATAATCAACGGGAATTCATTGCTGAACGAATCCAGTATGTGGTCGATGTCTGTCAGCACCATCGTATCCCCGTTGCGACACATGACGACGATACGGTCGCCAAAATCACCGAATGGCAACGCCACGGCATCCAGATTAGTGAGTTCCCCACAACCATGGAGGCTGCGGTCGCAGCACATGCAGCAGGGATGCACGTCGGCATGGGTGCCCCCAATGTCCTCAGGGGCAAATCAAGCAGCGGCAATTTGAGCGCTTCTGATGCGATTGTTGCAGGGGTCGTCGATTGGCTGTGTGCCGATTATTACCCCGCTGCGCTGCTCCCTGCGGCGTTTCGCATTGCAGACCAACAGCTCATGGGACTCCCCGACGCTATCGCGCTCATCACGACAAATCCGGCGCAGGCTGTTGGTTTGGGCGATTCTATCGGTGAAATTGCGGTCGGCCTGCACGCAGATTTGTGTGTGGTCAGACTCGATGCAGGGACCCCCATCGTCACGCAGGTATTTGTGGACGGTTGTTCGGTGTACGCTATCACACCTGCATACCAAACACTGTAAACCCAACCCAACCCAACGCAGCGCAGCGCTCGGAGCAATCCGGCGCTGCGCTGATAGTTTTTCGACCTCATCACTCACTACTAATTACTACTTACTAACTACTACTTTGCTTCAGCGCTTGTGCCAAATCCGCAATCAGATCCTCGGTCTCTTCGATGCCGGCCGAGATACGCACCAGATGCGCAGGAATCTCATGCGCCGACCCTGCCGCATGTGTCAAGATGCGTGGCAGCTCGATCAGACTCTCGACACCGCCGAGGCTGACGGCATAGGTAAACAACTTGGTCGATTCGACCAAGCGATGGGCGGCAGCTGTACCGCCTTTGACGGTGAACGACACCATGCCGCCGTACATGCGCATCTGGCGGGTGGCCAGGTCGTGTTGCGGGTGGCTTTTGAGCCCGGGGTAGTAGACGTGTTCAATGGCAGGATGCTTTTCGAGATATTCTGCGATTGCCTGCGCGTTGCGGCAATGGGCTTGCATGCGGAGCGACAGTGTCTTGATGCCGCGCATGATGAGAAAAAGATCCCACGGCGCGGGCACCGAGCCGACGGCGTTTTCGATGTAGCGTAGCTTTTTCGCCAACTCGGGATTGTTGGTCACCAACGCCCCACCTATCACATCGCTGTGCCCGCCGTGATACTTGGTGGTACTGTACGAGGCGATGTCGGCCCCCAATGTCAACG
>CANHPK010000026.1 GCA_947462525.1 Roseiflexaceae bacterium
GCAGGCAAGGCGTTGTACGGCTCGGCCATGCAAACCATTGTGCCGGTCAGTAGTCCCGAAGCGGCCGAAATGGCCAAACTGCTCGAAAACACCTTCCGCGCCGTCAACATTGGCTTGGTCAATGAGGTCCTGCTGATGTGCGATCGACTGGGGCTCAACGCCTGGGAGGTCATCGAGGCAGCCGCCACCAAACCGTTCGGCTTTATGAAATTCACTCCTGGCCCCGGTTTGGGCGGCCACTGCATCCCCATTGACCCGCTGTACTTGTCGTGGAAGCTCAAATCACTCGACTACACCGCGCGCTTCATCGAGTTGGCCAGCGAGGTCAACACCTCGATGCCGCGCTATTGGGTCCAAAAGGTCGCCGATGCCCTCAACGAGCAGTCCAAAGCGGTGCGCGGCAGCACGATTTTGGTGCTCGGCGTCGCCTACAAAAAAGACGTCTCGGACGTCCGTGAGTCACCGGCGTTGGACATCATCCACCTCCTGCGTGAGAAGGGTGCGACCGTCGCATACCACGACCCGCACGTCGCCAGCATCCGCCTCGAAGGCGACCGCCTGCACGGGGTAACCGATCTCGACGCCGCCTTGGCAGCACACGATTGCGTGATTGTTGCGACCGACCACACGGGCTATGATTGGCAAAAGATCAAAGCACGCAGTCGATTGATTATCGATACGCGCAACGCGATTCGCGGCACACGGTAGTACGAATTTTTTACTACCGTTGACTTATCCAAAAAGCTGTGGTACATTCTGCGCACGTACACTGAATCATAGTTAATCGTTCCGCTGCAAACACCGCTGTTTGCGTTGCCATTGGGGGCACGGAGTGAATCAAACGATTACATCGATAGATGGGATCCGTGTAGGACACGTGCATGACCATACAGCCCTCACGGGTTGTACGGTCATTTTGTTACCCGAAAACACCACCGCGAGTGTAGATGTTCGTGGAGGTGCACCGGGCACCCGTGAGACCGATTTGCTCGCTCCCGAGTGTACCGTGCAGCACATACATGCACTCTGCCTCGCAGGTGGGAGTGCGTTTGGATTAGCAGCAGCAGACGGTGTGATGGCTTACCTACGCCAACAAGATGTCGGATTTGATGTCGGTGTGGGCAAAGTACCAATTGTACCCACAGCGGTCATCTTCGATTTGAGCTGCGGGGATGCACGTGCACATGCCACCGCTGAAATGGGCTATCAAGCTGCGGCAGTTGCACGCAACACGCAGGTTGTCGAAGGGACTGTTGGCGCAGGGCAGGGAGCCACCGTCGGGAAAATTTTCGGTTCGACATCGTGGATGAAAGGCGGCATTGGGAGCACAGGAATAACCCTTCCTGGCAATATCAATGTGTGCGCTCTGGTCGTCAACAATGCTTTTGGTGATATTTACGATGAGCACACAGGGCGAATTATTGCAGGGGCACGCGATTCGTCTGGTGGCTTCCTCAATACTGCTCGATTTTTGCGCGGTGGGTCTGAAATCCCTCCATTTAATGGGAGCAATACGACGCTCGTTGTTGTTGCAACGGACGCCACGCTTACCAAAAGTGAATGTCGCAAAGTCGCCCAGATGGCTCAGGATGGCATGGCACGTGCAATCAAACCAGTGCACACCCCATACGATGGGGATGTGATATTTGTTGTTGCTACCAATACCAAAGCGGCTCCGCCAATGATTCAATTGGGTAGTGCTGCGGCTGATGTCGTCGCGACAGCAATCCAACGAAGTGTCCTGTGCGCAACAGGCGTTGCAGGAATCCCGGCAGTCACCACATCCGAGTGAACAGAGCGCAAGCTCGTCACGATAGTTGTTCGCTGTATGAAAGGGAAATCAATGAAGATCAACGTACGTCAAATCGTGGTCGCAGGTGTCCTCGGTGCCATCGCCATTGTCTTGGGCGTTACCCAAATCGGATTCATCCCTGTCCCCAATCTGAGTGGGAGTGCAACAATCATGCACATCCCGGCTATCATCGGTGCTGTGCTTGAGGGACCCGTGGTCGGTATACTGGCCGGCGCTATTTTCGGTATTTTCAGCATGCTCAATGATACGTCGGGACTGTTCACCAATCCCGTGGTATCGGTGCTGCCACGGATACTCATCGGTCTGACGTCATGGTACGTCTACAAAGCGCTTGAAAAACGCAACAGTGATGTTGCAGCAGCCGCTGCAGGCGTTGTAGGGACGCTCACAAACACCGTTTTTGTCGTGGGAGCATTGATCGCCTT
Organism: Roseiflexaceae bacterium; assembly: GCA_947462525.1. Taxonomy (GTDB): domain Bacteria; phylum Chloroflexota; class Chloroflexia; order Chloroflexales; family Roseiflexaceae; genus UBA965. Next base: position 2,239 of record CANHPK010000026.1, read on the forward strand.
TGGATTACTTCCAGTGGAAGCAGTACCAACCATCATCCCGCAAGCGCTCGTCGAAGTCGTGATTGCAGCTATTGTGACTGTGTTGGTAGCCCGCGGGGTCAAGCTGGTACGTTCGGGGTCTACGACGGCCAGCGAAAGCAAAGATGGCACCTACTAGTCTGTCTCGCTATGCCGGCATGGAATCCTCCATGCCGGCAGAGGTTTCGCTATGATTACCGTTTCTCGAGTTTCGTTTGACTATAATGCCAACGGTTCCAATCCCATCCGTGCACTTACGGATGTTTCTTTGTCTATTCGGGCAGGCGAGTTGGTCGCGCTGCTCGGCCACAACGGAAGCGGCAAAAGTACGCTCGCTAAACTCATGGCAGCGGTCATGTTCCCCACCCAAGGGGAACTATCCGTTGGCGGGACACACGTCACCGAGAAGACTGCATTCGACATTCGTCGCAAGGTTGGACTGGTGTTCCAACGTCCCGATGACCAGTTGATTGCAAACAGGGTGATTGATGATATTGCATTTGGCCCCGAGAATTTAGGGCTCCCGCGGGAAGTGATTCAGCACCGTGTCGATTCGGCAATTGCCACGATGGAGCTCGAATCAATACGCACTGCACAAATAAGCAGTCTATCAGGCGGCGAGCGGCAACGAGTGGCCATCGCAGGGGTGCTCGCGATGGAGCCATCGTGCTTCATCCTCGACGAACCGACGACCATGATTGCTCCTGTGCTTGCACGTTCCCTTCTGCGCACTGCACATGCACTGCGTGACCGCTTGGGTGTGAGTATCATTCACATCACCCATTTCATGCACGAAGTGACTGATTTCGACCGCATTGTGGTGATGGATGGTGGGTCTGTCCTGATGGATGGCACACCCAAAGAGATTTTTGCACGGAGCGAAGAACTCGCCGCGGTAGGTCTTGATGTACCGTTAGTCACCAAAGTAGGACGCGTCTTGCGAAGCCGTGGCCTTCCTATAGCAGAGCCTATCCTCACTGCAGAAGAATTACGCACTGCAATTGTCCCGTTGTGTTCGACCGTCCCATCCATGCAGACAGCTGTGCTGCAATCACCCGATGTCCCCACAGTTCGGACAGATCCACCATTTATTGATGTCCAAAATGCATCGTTTTCCTATATGAAGGATACGCCGCTCGAAACAATAGGAATTAGAAATGTCTCGTGTTCCATCCATCGTGGACAGATTGTTGCAGTGTTGGGAGGGACGCAAGCAGGCAAAAGTACCCTTATCGAATGTCTCAATGGGCTCCGCACACTCCACAGCGGGCGGATTTTCGTTGATGGTACTGACATCCACTCCAAAGGGTATGACATCGGCGCTTTGCGTGACCGGATTGGTGTTGTTTTTCAACAGCCCGAAACGCAATTGTTTGAAGAGACCGTCGGCAAAGATGTGTCGTTTTCTCCCCGTCGCAAGAAACTCCCCGCTGAAACGTCGAAGGCGCTCGTCGAGCGCTCGTTGCATGCCGTCGGCCTTGACTATCAGACGTTTCGTTTACGGTATGTCTACGCACTCAGTGGAGGCCAAAAACGACGCGTCGCAATAGCCGGGATTTTGGCAGGCGAGCCAGAAATGTTGATTCTTGATGAGCCGGTGGCAGGGCTTGACCCCCGTGGTCGATCTGAGCTGGCACTGTTGGTCAAAAGACTCGCCCAAGAATCACACTTGACCGTCTTGATTGTCGGCAACACTATTGATGAGCTGGCAGAACTCGCAGATTATGCGATCGTCATGCACGAGGGCGGTGTGCTCCTAGAAGGTACCATCAGCGAATTATTGAATCAGGCAGAGCTTTTGCATGATGTGGGGCTCGAACTCAGTGAAGCTGCGGAAATTGCACGCGTTCTCAAGCAGCAGATTCCTTCTTTTCCCACCACCATATTACATCTCGAAGAACTGTGCGATACAATCGGCCGTTTTTGTACGCAGCCAAAGGAGTAATTGATGTCACTCGAATTTTCGCGCACCGTCACATTCGGGCAGTACATCAATGTCAACTCGGTTGTGCATCGTCTGGATGCACGCATCAAAATGCTCTCTGTTGCGTGCGTGATGTTCTGTACGTTCATGACGCGTGGCTTTGTCAGCATTCTCCCGATCCTCGCTATTGCCGTTCTGATTCAAGTAACCTCCAAAATCCCGGTCGGCTATACATTGCGCGGCTACCGATTGCTGTTGCGCACGATGTTGTTTATTATCCCTTTTCAAATTCTTTTTTATCGTGCTCCTGCCGGGGTACAAGTAGACCCGTACTGGCAATGGTGGGTATTGTCAATCTCACCGCAAGGAATCAGCGCTGGATTATACACACTCACACGCGTCATATTGCTGTATCACACCATCAATATGTTGATGTTCACCACGACAATGATTGACCTTTCCGATGGTGCAGAGATTCTGTTCGAGCCGTTGAAAAAACTACGTGTCCCGGTGAACGAACTCGTCATGACAATGACCGTGGCGCTGAAATTTGTCCCGCTGCTGATCACCGAACTCGAACGTCTGATTCGAGCGCAGACTGCGCGTGGTGTGCGATTCGACACGGGCGGGGTTATCGAACGGACGAAAAAAATCGTACCGGTGCTGATTCCCTTGTTTGTGAATGCGCTGAATCGTGCAGAAGTGCTCATTGTGGCTATGAACGCGCGCTGTTATCATGGAGGAGAGGGTCGTACGAAACTACGCACCATGCACATCGCCTCAACAGACGTGTTTGCGCTGTCGATTATTCTGCTCTTTGCTGTGAGCGCAGCCTATATTGGTCGAACATTTGGAGTCTAACCATATGACAGCAGGAGAGTCCGCACTGCACCATCTCGACTCCGCTGGGATGCGTGATTTTTTGGCACGCTTTGTCCAAATACCCAGTGTGTATTTGCCCGATACAGCCGGCGCAAACGAGTCTGCAGCGGCAGCATTTGTTGTCGATGTCTTGACCGAATGGGGGCTGAATCCGACCGTTTGGGAGGTCCAACCGGGTCGCCCCAATATCGTCGCGGAGTTGCATGGCAGCTTCGGCGCTGGTGCTCTCCTTTTGATGGAAGGGCATACCGACGTCGTCACGCCGGGCAATCTGGCCAACTGGACCTACCCACCCTTCGGCGCGACTGTCGTCGGCGATCGCATGTACGGCCGCGGCACTGCCGATATGAAGAGCGGCGTGGCAGCCATGTTGTACGCGGTGCGCGCCCTCCAACTGGCCGGCAGTCCCTTTGCCGGCACGATTCGGCTGCTCATCCCGGTCGACGAAGAAGGCCTGATGATTGGTATCAAAGACATCGTCGCCCGCGGTTATGCAGCTGGCGCTGCCGGTGCAATTATCTGTGAACCCGAGGAGCACGAGGTGTGCACTGCTCAAAAAGGTGCCCTGCGACTCAAACTCCACTCGGTTGGCCGGGTCGCCCATGGTGCTATGCCCGATGAAGGAGTCAATGCACTGACCCCGTTGATCCGCCTCCTCAACCCAATTATCGATCTCCAGGCAGAACTGCGGTCGACGCACGGCGATCATCCGCTGTTGGGAAAGATATACATCAGCCCGACGGTCCTGCGCGCACCCATCGGTGGTGATGCCAGTCAGGTCAATGTATTGCCCGATAGCGCCGATGTCTACCTCGATATCCGCACCATCCCTGGGGTGAATCACCAGCACATCGTTGCTACAATCCAAGGGTATATCGATGTCCTCTGCCAAAAGCACCCCAGCTACCAGGTAGCGCTGACCATCATCGACGACCGCCCCTCCACCGAGATACCCACGTCGCACCCACTCGTCCAAGCCTTGCGGGCAGCACACCTGAAAGTTTATGGCGACGTGCCGCCCTACGGCGGAGTGCCGGGATCCACCGATGGGACGATAATTACCCGCGATAGTGGCGTCCCTGTGGTCGTCTATGGCCCAGGACACAAGCGCATTCCACATCAGCCTGACGAATTTGTCCACCTGTCCGAAGTAGATAATGCCGCTAGGGTGTATATTCATGCTGCACTGCAATTTCTTTCAACCCCTGTATAGAGAGGTTCGATTATGACAAAAGTCACCATCCCATTCATCCAAAGCCTCAAAGGCAAACGAACCTTCGCTATGCTGACCGCCTACGACGCACCGTTTGCACGGCTCGTTGACGAATCAGGTGTCGAGATGATTTTGGTCGGCGATTCACTGGGCATGGTCATGCTGGGGTATAGCGGCACCTCGCCGGTCACCATGGACGAAATGGTGATGCATGCCCGATCGGTCGGACGCACCGCCAAACGCTGCCTAATCGTTGGCGACATGCCCTTCCTGTCCTATCAAGCAGACCACGCCGAAGCCATCCGTAATGCCGGTCGCCTCGTCAAAGAAGCCGGCGTGGACTGTGTCAAACTCGAAGGTACCGCCAAACAAGCGCCCGTTGCCAAAGCCATCGTCGACGCCGGCATCGCCGTTATCGGACACATCGGATTGACACCCCAGACCGCAGCATCACTTGGCGGCATCAATGTGATCGGCGGCCAGAGCTACGAACACGCCAAACGTATCGTTGACGATGCACTCGCGATGCAGGCAGCCGGCTGCTGGTGTGTCTTGATGGAAGCAGTACCTGCTGATTTGGCCGCATACATCACCAGCATCCTGACGGTGCCAACTATTGGTATCGGTGGTGGACGCGGCTGTGATGGTCAAGTCCTCGTCACGCACGAGATGTTTGGAATGTTCCCGGGTTTTGGATTGCCGTTCGGGAAAATCTACGCAGACGCCGGTGCGTTCATCAAAAAAGGCATGCAACAGTATCACCAAGATGTACAAAATGGCACCTTTCCTGGCGCCGAAAACAGCTTTCCGATTGATGCAGCCATGATCGATCGTCTCAAAAAAGAACAGAAAGTCTAGGTCTCGCATGCGCATCGCCATCATCGGCGCCGGCGCCATGGGCTCGTTGGTCGCGTCGTACCTGGCGGCGACCAACGAGGTCTGGATGCTCGACAGTTGGCGTGACCACGTCGATGCCATTAGCAGCAACGGCCTCGTACGCACCACGCATGACACGAGCGTCGTTACTCGCCCACGTGCAACGATAGATGTCACACAAATTCCGCCGTCTGATGTTGCCATCGTTTTGGTCAAATACCATCAGACCGCCTGGGCCGGTCTCCAGGCACGCCAGATCATCGGTCACAGCGGGGTCTGCGTGACATTGCAAAACGGTGTGGGCAATGGTGACATCTTGGCGACCGAGATACCTCCCGAGCGCCTCTGTGTCGGGGTTACCTCATTGGGGGCGACCCTGGTTGGTCCAGGGGTGGTACGGCATGCGGGTATGGGGACAACGATTTTTGCAAATGCACACAATACCGCTCGGATGAACGACCTAGCTGCTGCATTCCAGACCAGCGGGCTCCCGGCCAGCACACAACGCGACGTCGCATCGATTGTTTGGGGCAAACTCATCGTAAATGTCGGCATCAATGCGTTGACGGGCATTTTGCGTGTCCCCAACGGCGTCCTGGCGCACAACGATGATGCACTGTGCGTGCTTACTCAGGCGGTCAACGAAGCAGTCGCAGTCGCACATGCTGAAGGTATTACCTTGCCGTATCAAGACCCGCTGTCACATGTGCTCGACGTTGCCAACGCAACCGCCGCAAATCGCTCATCGACGCTCTCCGACGTGCTACGTGGGAGCCCGAGTGAAATTCCTACCATCAATGGCGCTATTGTCAGAGCAGCAGCACGGCATGGAATTGCCGTACCGGTCAACAGCCTGCTGTGCTCTCTGATGAGCAGTATCGATACAACTCATCATGAGCGTGTGTACCCCTAAACACCGCACAATACGGAAAGATACAATCATGAGCCGCACCCGCACACCCGTACAGTCGTATGACAGCGCGCATCTTCGCAACATCGCCATGCCCATCGGCGGCATCGGCACCGGCACCGTCTCGCTGGGCGGGCGCGGGGATTTGCGCGATTGGGAGGTAGGCAATCGGCCGGCCAAAGGATTCCGCCCCGATACGGCCTTCATGGCCGTGCGCATCCAAGCGCCGGGCGCCGACCCCATCGTCAAAGCACTCGAGGGACCGCTCGAGCTGTCTGACTATCAAGGTGCATTCGGCGCGACGGTCGCCCATCATGGGCTGCCGCGCTTCCGCCATGCCTCATTCGACGCGAGCTACCCCTTTGCGACCGTCCACCTGAGCGACCCCGACGTCCCGGTGACGGTGAGACTCGAGGCCTTCAATCCACTCACACCGCCGAATGCCGACGACAGCGGCATACCGATTGCCATTTTGACCTATACCTTCACCAATACCAGTGCAGACTCGCTCCAGCTGGATTTTGTGGCTGCCCTGCAAAACTTCATCGGCAGTTCGCCGGTCAACGGCGCCTATGGGTCGGCCATCGTCAACGACTTTTTTTCGCAGACTGAGGCGGAGAAAACCGCCCAACGCAACACCATTGCCCAGCGCAACGCCCCGCGCCTACAGGGACTCGCCTACGCCCCGGCACCAGCCCTGGCCGGCAGTGAATTCGAGGGGACGCTGGCACTGGCATTGCTCGATGCAGCGGACGTGACCACGCGTACCGGCTGGGCGGACTATACCTGGGGCGATTCGTTGCTGGACTTTTGGGATGACTTCCGTGCCGACGGTCGCCTCGAGCCGCGCCTATCCGCCGCACTCAAACCCATCGGCTCGATTGCCCAACACCAGACGTTGGCGCCGCACGGCACGGGGACGGTCACCCTGCTGCTCAGCTGGCACTTCCCGCAGCGGATGGCCTGGCGCTCCGAAGAATACGGCGCGATGCACTTCGGCGAATACACCGACACCGTGGTAGGCAATTATTACACCACTCAATATGCTGATGCATGGGATGTGCTCACCAAGACGACCCCACGCCTCGCTGATTTGACCGAACGGACGCACGAATTCGTCGATGCACTCACCACGGCCACGCTCCCCAAACCCCTCATCGAGGCGGCGCTGTTCAACCTCAGCACGCTGCGCAGTCACACGACCTTCCGCACTGCAGATGGGCGCTTCTACGGCTGGGAGGGCAACGACAACACCCGCGGTTCGTGCTTCGGGTCGTGTACGCATGTGTGGAACTACGAGCAAGCGACGCCGTTTTTGTTTGGCGGTCTGGCCAAAATCATGCGCGAGAATGAGTTTTTGCACGCCACCCGCGACGACGGCTTCATGAGCTTTCGTATCGGTCTACCCTTATCTAATGCCCAAGCCTGGCCCACTGCTGCTGCCGATGGGCAGATGGGGACGATTGTCAAACTCTTCCGCGAGTGGCGCCTGAGCGGTGATACCGGCTGGCTGGCGCGCCTGTACCCCAAGGCCAAAGCGGCACTGAGCTTCGCCTGGATCCCCAACGGCTGGGACGGCGACCGCGACGGCGTGATGGAGGGGTGCCAGCACAACACCATGGACGTCGAGTACTTCGGCCCCAATCCACAGATGCAATTCTGGTACCTGGCCGCCCTGCGTGCCGCCGAAGAAATGGCCCGCGCCGTCGACGACAAAGACTTCGCCCGCGAATGCTGGCGCCTCTACAAGGCCGGCCGCGACTGGACCCAAGACAATCTGTTCAACGGTGCGTATTATCGCCACGAAATCCGGCCGCCGGGCGACGCCGCCAACATCGCCCCCGGCATCCGCCACATGGTAATGGGCGCTTCCGACCTCAGCAACCCCGAGCTCCAGCTCGGCGACGGCTGCCTGGTCGACCAGCTCGTCGGTCAGTACCTGGCATCCATCAGCGGGATCGGCAACCTGACCGCTGCCACTCAACTCAAAACCACGCTCCAGAGCATCTACACCCATAACCGCAAGGTGGGTTTCGAAAACCACTTCAACCACATGCGCAGTTTTGTACTGGGTGACGAGACCGCCTTGCTGATGGCCTCGTACCCGCGCGGCAACCGGCCGCAACGACCGTTCCCCTACTTCAACGAGGTCATGACCGGCTTCGAATACGCCGCCGCCGGGAGCATGATCTATGCCGGCTTGCGTACCGAGGCAGTGCAGGTGGTTAGCGACATCCGCGCCCGCTACGACGGCGCCCGCCGCAACCCCTTCGACGAGGCCGAATGTGGACACCACTACTCGCGGGCAATGGCCAGCTTTGGGTTACTGATGGCCTGGTCGGGGCAGATGTACAACGCTACCAACGGCGAGCTCATGTTTGACCCGCTGGCCCCCAACAGCAGCGTCTTTTGGGCGACGGGGCATGCCTGGGGCACGCTCGACTACCGGCGCAATGAGTACGTGTTGACGATTTATGCCGGTGAACTGCAGCTGTCGCGGTTGGTGATCGGTGACGACGAAATCTGTGCCTACGGCGTCATCCAGACGATGAGCCGGAGCGCGCATGCGTACCAGATACGCTGAACAGGGGTAGCCATGACATCACGCCGCCATGTCATTCTCGCAGCCGGACTCCTGTCGATTGCAGCACTTGCCGTGGCGCTGTATCGCCGGCTTGTTCCCAGTGCACCAGCACAGCCCAGCGTCGTCGCACCAGACCACCCCGACCTGCGGTACACGGGGCGCTGGGACAGGACGAATCCTTCCCAACCCAGCGTCGGCTGGCAGGGCGCGCAGATTGCGTTTGTACTTGAGGGCACTGCGGTCACTGCCCGCCTGCGCACCACAGCGAGCATCGATTACCTGCTGGTTATTGTCGATGGGGTAGTCCAACCCGAGCGCATCCGAATCAGCGCCGATGACGCACCCATCATCATCGCAGCGGGCTTGGCAAACGGCAAACATCGCGTCCAGATCATCAAAGAAACCGCCCAGGGCGGCGATATGCAATTCGCCGGGTTGACCATTGCGGGGACGATCGTCGCAGAAGACGCGCCCGCACCGCGCCGGCACATCGTTTTTTATGGTGATTCGAACCTGGCCGGCGAATCCCTGCTCCACGAAGAAAACAACGGCGACATCACATACATGGGCTGTCACCATACCTACGCCGGCATCACGGCACGAATGTGCGTCGCGAGCTACGAAAACGTCTCGTACGGTGGGGCCACCATCGGCTCGATCCA
>CANHPK010000027.1 GCA_947462525.1 Roseiflexaceae bacterium
ACAAGCATGCTGACCATTCCACTCGTCACGGTGCAGACACTCGCCGGTGCTGCGGTGTAGGTCACGGGCAACGTCGACGACGCGCTCGCGGTCAGTGCGAAATCGCCGCTGTTGTAGATTTTGCCTGTCAGCGGCGCAAACGTCATCGTCTGTGTTGCTTTGACCACAAAGCTCCGCGTGACTTTGGTCGCTGCATAGCGGATGCCACCGACGGTGCCAGCGCCGATGTCGATATCGATCTGACAGGTGCCCGGGCCGACGATGGTGACGGTGGTCCCCGTGACGGTACACACCGAAGGCGAAGTACTGCTGATGGTCACCGCCAAACCGCCGGCGCTGACGGTGCTCAAGTTGATGCTCGAGGCACCCTCGGTGATGTCTGGCAGCGATGGGATGACAACGGTCGGCACTGCTGGGGTCATCGTGAACGTCGGCGTAAAGGTGCTCGTCGGCGTATTGGTCGGAGTCATCGTCGCCGTGTTGGTAGGGGTAAATGTCGGCGTGTATGTCGCGGTATGCGTCGCCGTGTATGTGGGCGTATTGGTGTTGGTAGCAGTATCGGTCGGTGTATACGTGGGGGTATGTGTGTGCGTGTACGTGGGGGTTTCGGTCGGTGTCGGTGTGTTGGTTGCCGTGTGTATCGGGGTATCGGTAATAGTCGGTGTCATCGTCGCCGTCGGAGCAAGGTTCGTGATGGTATGGACTACGCCGTCGTCTTTGAACGACCCATCACAGGTCGGATCGGCTAGTGTCCAGTTCGTCGACGCACCATCGTCACCAGGGGCACCAAGTTGGAACATCGCGTACTCGTTGTTTTCTGTGACAAGGTCGTATGCGTAGTTCACGGGGATACGCAATCCACCACGATTGTTGGATGGAAAAATGCCGCCGTCATAATCTCCCGCTGGCACCGCGATTTCCCAGACATCCGAACCCGTGGTGTGCGTCACTGTGGCGTTCCCCAATGCACCCGCACTGACCGTGCCGATACTGAAATCGACATCACTGTCAGCGGTGCCTTCTTTTTTGCGCAGGATCACGGTTGTGCCGCTCCCGACACGACCATTGATACGGATGTTGACCGTCCCCGCGGCTGCTTCTCCGATGGTCGCATCGCGCGATGCACCCATGTCCATCAATGGGTCGAGACCGAGCGAAATGTTGTCCAGCAAGTTTCCTGCGCCCGGATTGATTGATTGAATACCAAAAAAACCGATGTTCCGTATCCCGTCATACCCAGTGGCGGGGAGAGTGTGTGTCCCTGAGTATTTGCCCCAGCCACCGACGATCGACGCAACACTCCCCATCGTGCCTGTACCATCTGTTTTGCTCACGGCAGTCACGACGTTTGCTGATGCACCGACCGACGAGCTCACTCGAATGACTTCGCGGTCGTAGCTATCGGCGGCCACGGATCCGCTCGGGAGCCCCGCAGGAACCCCCAATCGGAACGCAGCAATATCTGTGCGGCTTGTTCCACCGACGTTGTGATAGAACTCAAACGAGAATGTTTCGCCGCTTGATACACACAGCTTTTGATACAAAAACGACGCAACGTCTGCATTCAACGAGGCGACGTTGTTCCCGTCTGGTGCATCGGCACGCTGATTGAGCTCAATGACCCGGTACGATGACGGACCAGCGAGGCTCGAATTACAGGCTTCTTGAATCATCGGGTGTGCAGTAAACCACCCTGCCATGAATTCTTGACGGATGTAATCCCACCCACCGGTGAGAATCGAACAAGTTGTCGTGGTAACTTCAAACGACGTGTTGGCCATCGTTCGCACACCGGCATTCGCCGTATTGATGGTCGGGTTGCTGGTGGTGGGGATCATCCCGACGACGGTTGCAACACTGGTGGGTGACGGAGTGCGTGTGATGGTGGGGGTGTTCGTGATGGTCGGAGTCATCGTCGGGATTTCGGCGATGGCTCCCGTGACTGTCGAATACCCCGTCGCGATGCCCTCGCTGTTTTCACCGGTGACCACCGAACGGATGTACTTGCCCACATCGCTTGCGTCGAGTGTGTATGTATTTGTAAACGCGCCCGCAATCGCCAGACAGGTCGTTGTGTCGGTTGGTGATGTGCAACGCTCCCAACTGTACGAAAGCGTTGGACTTTCCCAGCCGCCGATGGTGACCTCATTGGTCAACACGGCGTTCCGCATCGCGGTTCCCGATGGTGCGGTCGTCGCGGTGACCGTCGGAGCGACCGGCGCCACTAACGCTTTGCACTGCGCGCCAAAGCCGTCCATCCAGAGATTCGACTGCGTTCCATACCCCGTCATCAACGACGTCGTCACGACAGCCGATGGATGGGTCGTTATGTTGGGGGCATTACAAATGGATGTTCTGGATGTGCCCGATCCTAACACGGTACCTACTGGTCGCGCCAGCAGCATCGGTGTCCCGCTGTACGCGATGTAATCCGTCTCGGTAACCGGGTCATCGAGTCGCAGTGGGTCTTTACACAATAATCCTGCACGAGTACCGGATGAATTAATGAACCCGATACCGACTGCAGCCATTCCACTCGGGCAGTACACATACCCTGCGACGGGCGTCACGGTGCTGACCACCAGTGCGTCATTGATGGCCGCGCACTTGGCACCCCACGACTGTGGGTTCACATGGAAGTTCAGCCCGACCACTACCTGATTGGTCGGACAAGACCAGTATCCGTTCCAATTCCCACCGCCCCACTGATAGAACGGCGCGTTGGTGATTGCGCCAAAAATAGGGACGGTAACCGTGACCGATTTGGGCGACCCTGTCAGCGCGGTTTGACTGTTCGCATTGATATCTGTGATAGCAAACGTCGCTGCTCTGGTCAGCGTCGAGGTCACTGCGGCACCGCCAGCGACTGCAGTAGACCGCGCAGTGATGGTACACACGGTCGCAGACGTCTGCACGATACTGGTGATTTCGGCGATATTCGTCAACGAAAAATCAACGTCTGCGGTCGTCGACAGCGTGCTACAGTCGATTGCCTCGTTCCCGGTCACGGTGAACCGAATCGCCTTGGTCGTCGCCGTCGCGGCGACGACCGCCAGGGTGACCGTCGGCGCGATCGAATCAGGCACTGTCACCACGGTCGACTGCGGCGATCCGACGAGTGCGGTTTGGGCATTACCAGAGGTATCCGCAACAGAAAACGTCGTGGCCCGCGTCAATCTCGATGTCACAGCAGCTCCGCCATTGGTGGCGGTAGAGGTCGCGGTAATCGTACAAACGCTGGTGCTCGTTTGGACGATACCGGTCAACGCACTGATGCCCGTGAGTGTGAAATCGGTCCCTGCCACCGTCGACAACGTTGCGCAGTTTAACGCTTCGTCACCCGTGACGGTGAAGGTGATGGTGCCACTCGTCGATGTCGCTGCAGCTGCGGCGAGTGTAACCGTCGGCGGGGTTGTATCGGCAGACGCGAGTGCGTTGAGATTGCCGCCCGGCGTCTTACCGGTGCCAGCAACTGTTGTGGCGTTTGTCAACAAGGCTATGTAGCTCGACCCACCGCCACCACCACCGTTGTCACCGCCGCCGCCGCCACCGTAGTAGCCACCGCCGCCGCCGCCGCCTTCGTCATCACTCCGACCACCCAAAAATGCCGAGCCTATAATCCCTGGGTTCCCATTGCCCGATGCTCCACCTGCACCACCTGCCAACGGTTTTCCACCACCGCCGCCATTAGAACCACCAGCGATACCCGTTGTTCCACCGCCGGCTCCGCCGTCGCTTGCGCCACCATACCCGCCGCCGCCACCGCCGCCAGCAGTTGCGATCTCGGTGCCGTTGCTCAGGCGTATGGCCGATCGTCCGCCACCTGAGCTGTAATATAACGATGACGGTGGGTATCCACTGTACAAACACGAGCCACCTTGGCCGCCACCGCCATACTTCAACGGCGAGTGCAAACAATTGGTACGAGTTCCACTCACACCGGTGTCGCCGCCACCACGCTGCCCAACGATTACGGTGAACACCTGCGCTGCAGTCACGGCATAAGAACCGGCAGCATACCCGCCGCCACCGCCGTCACCAAACGTCGTATATGTGGAGCCTCCGCCCCCGGCACCGAGCAAATAAAAGCTTGCGCTGGTTACATCACTCGGGACCGTCCAAAATTGGTCTGCCCCCGAATAATTGAACGTTTCATATTCCTCTACCCCACCCGTTTCATATTTGACGACGACACAGCCATGACCACCAACGGTCAGCGCTATGGTTGAATTGTTTGTCCCACCAACCCCTACACCAGCAGTGCAGCCCGGCGCTGCACTGGCCCGCCCACCCAGCGCAGTCGCATTCGTTATCCGATTCTGCACATCGCGTGGAGCAGTATATGCCGGCACCTGCGCATGCACGCCCTGCATTGATTGTGCGCTCTCAAACGGTAGTGTGCTCGTTACCACGATCATCACCATGAGAAGAGCACGTTGCCAGAACGAGTGCTTTGTGTGTGCGGTCATTGTGTCGTTCCTATTTTTTATGGTCATCCATGGTGCTGGTACATCCCCGCACCCAGCATGGACTCGAATACCGTACAGTTCATACCAAATAAATATACAGCATTGTTTAATTTGGATGCATTTATACAATTTGATATATCAGCCAAAAATCAGATGTAACTCTGTTTTCATCATACCTGTTTATTGTGCTGATTATTCGAAGAAAAGCCGTTTTTGGTTATTCATATCTTATACAGGCACGTTGCTGTGTACATTGGTTTTGCGACACGGAGTACATTTTTTCACGAAGAGGCAATGCATATTGTCATTTATGTTTAGAAAATAGAACATAATTGAGCGTTGTTTTTGCTTGTTTTACATATTTGAAAAAGCGGGCGAGTACCCCGCTGCGCGGGGCATGACGACCTCGCCCCTGATGCGCCCATGACCCAGACATCCCGTACGGCCGTGGCTCCCGTAGGCCGTGGCTCCCGTAAGGCCGCGGCTTGCTGCGGCCCACAAAGAATGTTTGAGCGGGCTTTATTGCCATACATAAAGAAAACGGGCGAGTACCCCGCAGCGCGGGGCATGACGAACTCGCCCCTGACCCAGACATCCCGTACGGCCGTGGCTCCCGTACGGCCGTGGCTCCCGTACGGCTGAGGCTCCCGTAAGGCCGCGGCTCCCGTAAGGCCGCGGCATGCTCCGGCCCACAAAGAATGTTTGAGCGGGGTTTATTGCCATACATAAAGAAAGCGGGCGAGGTGTACCTCGCCCATGCTGTGCTCGCAGATTGTGTTGCATATATGGGGGCGGGGTTTATTGCAATAAACCCCGCCCCCATACACGCAGATTACCTCGTCTATGACCATGCACGTAGGTGCATGGTCAAGGCGTCGGTGTAGCCGTCTTGGTTGGTGTGCGCGAGACCGCGACGCCGTTGTTTTGGTCACCCAGCACAATCACGCGACCATTGCGCAATCCGAGGATGGTGTTCGCATACCCGGCGAATGCGCTGTAGATATTGGTGTACTCGGGCGGGATGAACGTCTGGTTGTAATCGTTCCGTCCCCAGGCGATGACTTCGCCGTTGTTCTTGACGGCCATCGAGAACTGCGTGCCTGCACTGACTTGTTTGATGTCTATCGCATTGTTCGGGATTTTTGCTTGGCCGAAGGTATTACCGCCCCATGCAAGCACCAATCCTTTGTTCGTGAGTGCCAAATTATGATCGAGCCCGGCAGCAATCTGTACGATGCCCGTCAAGGTTTTCGGCGGAGCAGACTGTTTGCTGGAGTTCGAACCCCATGCTTTGACCGTGCCATCGGCGAACAAGACCACCGTGTGGTTGTTCCCACCGACGACGCTCGTGACTGCCTTGGTCAGCGCCGGTACGTTGGCCTGCGTGAAGCTGTTGTCGCCCCATGCGATGACTTTGCCGGCTGTGGTCAATGCCAACCCGTGTGCACCACCCGCAGCCACTGCCTTGATGCCAGACTGCACGGTATTGGGGAACTTCAACTGTCCTTTGGTGTTTGCGCCCCACCCAAAGACACGACCACCCTTGAGTGCCAAGGCGAAGTTGGTACCCACGGCGATATCCTGGATTCCAGATCCACAACACGGTGGAATATTGGCTTGGAACTCACGATTCATACCCCAGGTAACCAATGTGTCGTTCTGGAGCAAACCGAGCACAAACGATGCACCGATAGCGCCCTTTTTGAGCAAGAACGGAATAGGCGTTGGGGTCTGCGTCGGTGTTGGTGTGCGGGTGTTGGTCGGCGTGAACGTTTCGGTTGGCTTGCTATCGGTGATGAAGAACTCACGGGTTACATCTGCCGCTGCCCCATACGTGACCCCTCCGCTGGTACCTGCCGCAGCTGATGCTTTGACCGTACACTTGCCCAATCCGATAACTTTGATTTTGCCACCGACAATCGTGCAGACCAATGGTGTCGTGGTCGTGTACGTCACTGGCTGCCCCGACAACGCAGTCGCAGCAGGGGTTATTTCGTCACCTTCGTAGAGCCGCCATTCGGGCAACGTTGGGAAGGTAATGGTCTGGACTGCGGGAGTTGCATTGAACGATTTGGTCACGGTTGCAGGACCGTACCGTATCCCGCCGAAGGTCCCACCTGCCGCAGTGACGGTAACGGTACATTCACCCACATCGAGCAAGTCGACATTGCCGCTCGACGACACCGTACATATCGACGGTGTCGAGGTGGTGTACGTCAAAAGCGAGCCAGTAGCAGGAGCTATCGAGGCGGTCAGATTGTACGGTGCGACGGTGTACACTTTGTTCGTCGGGTTGAAGGCAATCGTCTGGACAGCGTCAGTCACGGTGAACGATCGTGGTACCGGTGTCGCTACTGTATACAATGTCCCGCCCACGGTTTGCTGTGCTGCGTTCGCCGTGATCGTACACGTGCCCGTGGTCAACAGCGTTACTACACCTGCAGAGGTCACCGTACAGACGCCCGTTGTCGACGACGTGTAGCTCACCGTTCCACTTGAGCTTGTGGTTGCAGCGACACTAAACGGTGCGGTACCGATGGGCTTGTTCGACAGCGCTCCGAATGTGATGGTCTGTGATGAGAGATTGGTAATGGTATGCACCACGCCATCGTTCTTGAACGAACCATCACAGGTTGGATCACTCGAGTTCCAATTGCTCGACGCACCACTAGCCCCCGGGGCACCCAGCTGGAACATCACGTATTCGCCCGTGTCGGTAACGGCATCGTTCGTGTATGTAACGGGGATGGTGAGCCCACCACGGTTGTTGGATGGGAACACGCCGCCATCGTAGTCACCAGCCGGCACAGTAATCACCCACAGATTGGAGCCACTCGTGTGCGTCGCACTGGCCGTCCCGAGTGCGCCGGCACTGACCGTCCCGATGCTGAAGTCGCTATCGCTGACCGCCGTTCCTTCGCTCTTGCGCAAGACAATTGTCGTGCCTGCGCCAACACGCCCGTTGATCCGTATTTTGACTGATCCTGCAGCGCCTTCGATGATGGTGGCATCGCGTGATGCGCCCAGGTCCATCAACGGTTCGAGGCCAAGCGAAATCATGTCGAGCAGATTGCCTGCTCCTGCCCCTATCGAATCGATTCCGAAGAAGCCGATGTTGCGAATGCCGTCGTAGCCGGTTGATGGCAACGTATGCGTACCTGAATACTTGCCCCAGCCCGATACGACACTCGCGGCACTGCTTGTAGTCCCTGTGCCGTCTGTCTTGGAGGCTGCCGTAGCCACGCCTGAGGAGTTTGCCGTGGTGCTCGCTCGGATGATTTCGCGGCTATACGAATCTTCTGCAACCGATCCCGACGGCAAACTAGACGGGATGCCCATGCGGAATGCAGCGATGTCTGTTCGGCCGACTCCAGAAACACCGGCGTTGTGATAAAACTCGAAATCGAATGACTCGCCACTCGTGACGCACAGCTTTTGGTACAGGAACGACGCTACTTCCGCATTCAACGATGCGACAATGCGGCCGTCTGGTGAATCAGCACGCGGGTTGAGTTCAATCGGTCGGTATGCAGTTGCACCGCCTCTGACGCCATTACACGCCTCTTGCGAAAGAGGGTGTGCAGTGAACCAACCGGCCATGTACTCCTGGCGGATATATGCCCAGGATCCGGTGTCAAGTGAACAGATGAAATCCGTGACCTCAAACGAGGTATTGGCCATCGTACGCACGCCCGCAATGGCCGTATTGATGGTCGGGTTGGATGTCGTCGGTATTGCACGCGCGCTCAGTGGTGCATTCGCAACTGATTCCGCTGTACCTTGCCCAACGCCAGGTACTGGTCTGCTGTCGCTCTGTGCGGTCACGTGCACCGGCATATGTGTTGCAATACCCGCCACCAGGAGCACAACTAGGGTCAAGATTCGTACAATGGGATTTTTCATTCCGGCACACATACTCTCTGTTAAAAAGAATTTACAAGAAAACAACTTTCTTTCTCTATGTTATCACCATTATGGTTAAAAAAATTAATTATAAATCAACTCTAAAGAAACACAGTTTTTCAACTTCTCCAAAACCACTTCAATTGCGCGGGGTACCTCGGCCTTGCTGCTGCGCCCTCAATAACATTTTGAGCAAGAAATGAAGAAAACGGGCGAGGTCGTCATCCTTGAAAAAGCGGGCGAGGTGTACCTCGCCCCTGATGCGCTCCTGACCTAGACATCCCGTACGGCCGGGTCTCCCGTACGGCTGCGGCTCCCGTATGGGCCGCAGCATGCTGCGGCCTATAGAGAATATTGAGCGGGGTTTATTGCAATACATAAAGAAAACGGGCGAGGTGTACCTCGCCCCTGATGCGCTCCAGACCCCGACATCCCGTACGGCCGTGGCTCCCGTACGGCCGTGGCTCCCGTACGGCCGTGGCTCCCGTAAGGCCGCGGCATGCTGCGGCCCACAGAGGATGTTTGAGCGGGGTTTATTGCAATACATAAAGAAAACGGGCGAGGTGTACCTCGCCCCTGATGCGCTCCTGACCCCGACATCCCGTAAGGCCGTGGCTCCCGTAAGGCCGCGGCATGCTGCGGCCCACAGAGGATGTTTGAGCGGGGTTTATTGCAATAAACCCCGCCCCAATCCAATCTTCCCCGCCCCCATGCACCCAGATTACTTCGTCTATGACCATGCACGTAGGTGCATGGTCAAGGCGTCGGGGTGGCCGTCTTGGTTGGTGTGCGCGAGACATCAACACCGTTGGTTTGGTCACCGATGACGATGACGCGACCATTGCGCAAACCGAGGATGGTGTTGGCGTAGCCAGCCGCGACGGTGTAGATGTCAGTGTATTCGGGTGGGATCACATAGACGTTGTTGTCGTTACGGCCCCAACCAAACACTTTTCCGTCATTTTGGACCACCAGCGAGAACTGGTTGCCTGCGCTGACCTGCTTGACGTTGATGGCCGTCGCAGGCACTGTCGCTTGCCCATATGCATTGCCGCCCCAGGCGATAACGGACCCGTCGCTGAGCAATGCAATCGAGTGATCGAGACCACCAGCGACCTGGATTACCTTCTTGGCGGGCTTGTTGGCAATCGACGCAGGGACCTTGTTCTGACCAGCAGAACTGCTGCCCCATGCCTGAACCGACCCGTCTTTCTTGATGACCAATGAGTGATTCGTACCGCCAGCAATTTGGATGACATCCTTCAAGCCTTTGGGTACCGACGATTGCTTGAAGCCGTTGTCTCCCCAGCTCAATACAGCACCTTTGCTCGTCAATGCCATACCATGCGCACCACCCGCTGCAATCGACGTGATGCCATTCTTGGTTCCTGTCGGGAACTTCAGTTGACCCTTCGTGTTTGCTCCCCAACCAAACACCATGCCACCCTTGAGTGCCAGTGCAAAGTTCGTGCCGACGGCGACATCCGTAATACCCGAGCCACAGCATGGCGGAATATTGGCTTGGAACTCGCGGTTCATGCCCCAGGTAATCAACGTACCGTTCTGGAGCAGACCGAGCACAAACGATGCACCAACCACGCCTTTCTTCATCAAGAACGGGATGGGTGTCGGGGTGTTGGTCGGTGTAAACGTCCGTGTGTTGGTCGGGGTCATCGTGGCAGTCGGGGTGTAGTTGGTCACAAAGAACTCACGGACCAGGTCTGCACTCGCGCCGTAGATGATGCCGCCACGCGTCCCACCGGCTTGTGCACCCTTAATGCTACACTTGCCGATGCTCACAAACGTGACGCGCTTGCCGACAACGGTACACACAGCTGGCGTGGTGCTCGAGTAGACAATCTCGAGCCCAGACGATGACGTGCCTGTCAAATCCAATCCGGTTTGGTAGAGATGACTCTCTGGTAGCGTCGGGATGGTGAGCGACTGTGCGACAGGATTGACGGTAAACGATCGCGCAACCGATGGCGCTGCTGCGTAGGTCTTGCCGCTAGCAGATCCACCCGTTTGTGCTGCCGTGATGGTACAGGTCCCAGGGATGATCATGTCAACCAATCCACCGCTGGTTACCGTACAAATGGACGGCGTTGTCGATGTAAAGGTTACCGCCAACGTCGACGATGCAGTCGCAGCCACCGTGAAGTCTGGTGTGTTGTAGACCCGGTCCGTCAACGTCGCAAATGTGATGGTCTGTACTGCCTTGACGGTGAACGACCGTACCACGTCTGGTGCGGCAGTGTAGAACACACCACCAATCGTGGTTGCAGCTGCCGATACCGTGATGGTACAGGTACCATCCGTCACTAAGGTAACCGAACCTGCACTGTTGATGGTACAGACAGACGGAGTGTTCGACACATAGGTCAATGTGTTACCGATGCTCGATGTAGCACTGATGGTGAACGCGCTGTCGTCGGCCTTTTTGTCGGGTGGTGACGCCCATACGATGTACTGCCCTGATGGGGTCGGTGTCGCCGTCGGCGTGTTGGTATAGGTCGGCGTCAACGTTGGTGTAAATGTGTTGGTCGGCGTGTTGGTGTACGTCGGCGTCAACGTTGGCGTGTTGGTGTATGTCGGCGTCGAGGTCGGTGCGAGATTGGTAATCGTATGCACCACGCCATCGTCTTTGAACGAACCGTCACAGGTTGGATCGCTCAAACCCCAATTGGTTGACGCACCATCATCCCCCGGGGCACCGAGCTGGAACATCACATATTCGCCCGTGTCATTGATGACATCATAGGTGTAATTGACCGGAATGGTCAGCCCACCGCGGTTATTGGATGGGAAGAGGCCACCGTCATAGTCGCCAGCCGGCACGGCTATTTCCCATGTATCGGATCCACTCGTGTGCGTCACACTGGCCGTCCCGAGTGCACCGGCACTGACCGTCCCGATGCTGAAGTCG
>CANHPK010000028.1 GCA_947462525.1 Roseiflexaceae bacterium
GCAACACGCTCATGGTCGGCATCGGCCGTGCGAGCTACGCGCTCTACCTGGTCCACTGGCCGGTGATTGTGTTCTATGAGCGTGTGCGCATAATGAAGGTGTTCCGCTTCGGAGAGCTCACGACAACCGACATGCTCGCCATTCTCGCAATTTCTGCAGTGGCGGCCTACGCGTTGCATACCCTTGTCGAAGTCCCGTTGCGTGTACCGAGCGTCAATCGCCGCCGGTTCGTGTGGGGCACAATCGGCGGACTTTTCGGGTGCGTGTTGATAGGCGGGTTGCTCGTCGCGAGCGAGGGATGGGTACGCCGCCCATGGATAGTGGGAGCGCAGTATGACGCACCTGCCTATCAGAACTGGCGCGGCAAACGGTTGAAACCCCTCATAGACAGTTGTATCGTCGCCACCAATCGACCGTGTTTGCCAGATGGCTCTGGTCGCATTCATGGGATTGTAATCGGGAACAGTCATGTCGTCGATGGGAACACAATCATGCGGACGATACACCCTACCCATGCGTTGACGACGATTACCACAAACGGCTGCGGTGATCTCAAAGGGACGTTCAAAAACACGCGCGCCTGCACGGACCCAAGCAATCTCCGTCATTCGCCGGAATATTTGCGTAGGTTCGATTATGTCGTTTTGAGTTATCGATTCACTTATTCGCTCGGACCCAAAGTAACGGATTACATCACGTTTATGCATGAAAACGGTATCCAGAAGGTCATTATTCTGAGTAATTACATGAATTCCACCGTTGCATTCGACGATGTGGTTCAGATGTACGGGGATACACCGTTGACGCTTGCACGGTTTATCTATTTCCCCGACCAAGCACATGCGTCATTGCGCGAGGATGCACAACGATACGGCTATCTCTTTGTCGATAAACGTGCGTTGGTCTGTGGCGACGCTCTGTGTCCACTGACGACACCTGAAGGCGTTCCGTTCAGTTATGACAAGCATCATTTGACGTATCAGTACGCACAATACATGGCGGGGTTCCTCAAACCAGAAATCACTGCCTATTTGGCGCAGCGCTGACGCGTCCGTCGAGGCCGCGCAACACCGGTCGCATCCACGCCGGCGCTGCACCTGATTGTTCGGCGAGCAGTGCGAACGAGGCGGGCAAGAGATGTTGCCGCAGGATAGCAGTGCACGTGTCGTTCCACTCTGCGTGGCCAATGTGCCGCATTGCCTGGATAACCACTGCGGTCAACGCATGCACCCCGACAATGCCACGTGGGGCAATGGGCCGTATCGTCAACGTCCACCACTGGGTGACAATGGTGCGACTCACGCCTAGCGAACCGTACGTGTAGGTGGAGTGGTCCTGATGAGCCAATCCAACCATTGCTGCTGCGGTCTCGTTGGTGGGGACGAGCGGTCCGGCGCCAATATCCGCCAGCATCTCGAGGACATCAGCGAGGAGTGGCGGTTGCGTGCCGCGCAACGGGTGGATGTGTGGGTAGAGGTAGATTCCATGGGCAATGCGGGTAAGCTGCTGCTTGCTGGTCATGCGCCCAAGCGCCTGATCGATGGCGTTCCGTGGCAGTCCAAGCGCCAAGCGCTCCGCACACCAGACGCTCCCACGGCCGGCCCGCCGGACGCGTGCCAACACCTGCGCTTCGGTCGATTCGGTCTGTTGCGTCGCTTCTGTGGTGATATGCATGAATGAACCGTCGTATTGATGCAAATGCGTATGTCTGTGTCAGAAATATAGCACGAATCTCGGATTTATGCTTGCGGAACCGCAAGCCGCACTGCGCAGAAATCATGCTAGCATTGGCTCATCAAACGAAAGGGATGGACCATGCAACGTGTTTGTTTTTTGCTCCAGGTCAAACCTGACCGCCTCGCCGAGTACACCCGCCGCCATGCCGCAGTCTGGCCCGACATGTTGGCAGCGCTTTCACGCCATGGCTGGCAAAACTACTCACTCTTCCTCAAAGACGACGGCTTGTTGGTTGGGTATGTCGAATGTGAAAACTTTGCCGCCGCTGTGGCGGGCATGCAGACCGAAGAGGTCAATACCCGCTGGCAGGCCGAAATGGCTGACTTTTTTGTGCAACTCGACAACGGTGCGGCCGACACGTCGTTGCTCACGCTGACCGAAGTCTTTCATTTGTCCTAATCACAAAAAACGCGCCGCTGCAGTGCAGCGGCGCGTTTGTACCAAATGCACTAGGTGCATTGTTGGCGAAACTCTCGATCAGACATGAACAGCATCCGCATGCCATCGAGCATCCCGATGACCGCAGGGTACCCGGTCCAGCAAAACAGCACACTCAAGACCGCCAAAATGCGACGCCCCATATAAAAGTACTGCGCCCCAACGAATCCCAACACAAACGCCAACACGATAGCCACAATCCGCGACGCCGGTTTGGCGCCGGGTTGTGATCGCGGTTTTTGGTCCATGTAGCGGCCCAACCAGCCGAGCACCCCGGCCGCACCGACGGCCACCACAGCGGTCAATGGCACTGTCGGGGTACCAACTGCTGATTGCATTGCAGGTTGCGCCGTTGGAGTCAGCGTGCGGGCGGTGCGACAGTTGGGGCAGGTGGCATCGAGGATACTGGCCATTGCGCCACAGGTTGGACATGTCCAAGCGGCAGAGCCGGACTGGTTCGTCATCGCAGACCTCACATTCACGGTTGTACGTCTGTATGGTACCGTAGATTTGTCGCTACTTAGCCGTCGTGGCGCCACAAATCGGCGTATGTTTCGCGGCGGCGCATCACCTGTATGGCCCCTGGACGTACCAACAACGCGGTCGGCCGTGGCACCATGTTGTAGTTACTGGCCATGCTGAGCGTATAGGCGCCCGAAACCGCCAGTGCCACGATGTCGCCTACCTGCGGACGCGCCAACGACGCCTCGTGGAGCAAGACATCGCCCGACTCGCAGTATCTGCCAGCCACATTGACGACCTCGTCGGCCGCTGCATTGAGGCGATTCGCGACGACGGCAGTATATTTCGCACCATACAACGCGGGACGGATGTTGTCGGCCATCCCACCGTCGACATGCACCCAGCGTGGCACGTCTGCGATGGTCTTGGAGCCGACGACGCGGTACACGGCGATACCGGCCCGGGCCACAATCGAGCGGCCTGGCTCGAGCTCGAGGCGCAACTGCGGGAGTCCGTTGCGGGTACATGCATCGCGCAGTGCCTGCCAGATGGCGGCGACGGCTGCCGTGATGTTCGGCGCTTTTTGGGCGTCGGTATAGGCGACGGCCAGACCACCGCCGATATTGAGGGCTTCGATGACGATGCCGTACTGATTGCGCAGAAAGGCGATTTGGTCGACCAACACCGCAACGGCTGCAGTGTGTGTGGCAGGATCAAAGATCTGCGAACCGAGATGAGCATGCACGGCAGTCAACCGCAGGCCCGGTGCGTTGCGTAGCAACTCGCCGACCTGATTGAGTCCTTCGAGCGGGAAGCCGAATTTGGACGTGTGATGGCCCGTCTGGATGTGCTGATGGGTGTCGGCCGCGATGTCCGGGGTGACACGAATCTGGATGGGGAAGGGTGTTTTGCGCAGGTTTGTCTTGTGGATGAGCAGGCGCAATTCGTCGAAGTTATCGACAACGATTGCGCCGATCCCTGCTGCCAGGGCTTCGTCGAGCTCACGCGGGGTTTTGGCATTGCCATGCATATGAATGTGGCTCGCGGGGACACCGGCGTGCAACGCCAATGCCAGCTCGCCACCCGAGACCACATCGAGGGCGAGGCCTTCGGCGTGCACCAATTGCGCGATTGCCGTATTGAGCAGTGCTTTGCCGGCATAGTGCACGATGGCATCGGTGGCACCACAAGCGGTACAGGCATCGATGTAGGCTTTGCACATGGTGCGGATGGTCGGTTCGTCGTAGATGTAGAGCGGCGTATCGTATTCGGCCGCCAACGAGACGACGTCGAATCCCGAAACGAATAAATGCCCGTTGGTGCCTATCCCGGCAGACATCGGCCAGACATGACTGAGCGGCATGGGGGACTCCAATCAAATAGGTGTATTGCCGTCATTATACTCGTTCGGTCGGCGTTCCCGTGCGCTGTACACACAAAACCGCCAGCGGCGCAGGGCCACTGGCGGCAGACCACATGATGGTGACTAGACCAACGTGGCCAACACAGCCAAGGCTGCGTCGTAGTTGGGGTGTTGCCCAGCGGTGGGCACGTATTCCGCATGGCGGATGACGCCAGCGCCGTCGACCACAAAGACCGCCCGTGATTCGAGGCGGACTTCTTTGATGTACGTGCCATAGGCAGCGCCGAACGACATCGTGCGGTGGTCGCTGACGACCAACAGATTCTTGATTTCGTTGGCACCGCAATAGCGGCGCAGGGCGAATGGCAGGTCGGCCGAGACGGTCAGCAACGTGATTTTGTCGCCCATGCGACCGGCTTCTTCGTTGAATCGCTTGGTCTGCAGATCACAGACGCCGGTGTCGACCGATGGGATAACGCTGATCAGCATCGGCTTGCCGGCTAGTGTGGCACTGTCGACATCCTTCAAATCCTGCCCGAGCACCACAAATGCCGGTGCTTTGTCGCCGACCTTGAGTTCGGGACCGACGAGTGTCTTGGGACCAATAAAATCGAATGCGTTTGCACGTTCCATGTGTCGTTC
Organism: Roseiflexaceae bacterium; assembly: GCA_947462525.1. GTDB lineage: Bacteria > Chloroflexota > Chloroflexia > Chloroflexales > Roseiflexaceae > UBA965. The sequence continues at coordinate 4,643 of CANHPK010000028.1, forward strand.
TCCTACGGGTGATTCCACTATCAGTGTACCAAATATCGGTTCGTCATTCGTCGCTGGTACTGATGAGATGGCAGTTCGGCGCGTTCGTCCAATGCGCACTTGGTTCGGCATGCAACGGATACATCTAACCGTCCGGCTGCACATGGTTCACCATGTTCATTTGGTTTAGGTTGCACGGTGTGGTAACTGATTCCTTTTTCCTGATTCCTCATACCCTTCAACGATTATCTTCTCGAAGGCCGATTCTGGACCATGCAATCGTTACCCAGTCGCGGTAATTACTGCGCCTAACGAAAGAAAAATCTCCATCGACGCAATGAATGAACGCAATCTGCATATGCTATCGTATCGATTCCATTGATTACTGTACAGGACGGAAATATACCGAAACATCGATGTAATGCGCTATAAAATGCACAGAGCACCATAATTCCTCCATGTGAATCTCGTCGCGCGCATGGAGAGAAAACCGCACAAACATAATCATTAAAGCAAAAGCTATGACTCATGCATCGCAATGACATATTGCTTGTTGTAGTCGGCCAAATGTAAATGCTCCCACGGCAAACAGTGGCTAAAATACCCGAAACGTTATTTATAAATAAATATCAACTAAATTATACGCAATATGAATAATTCATCGCCATATAGCCCTATTTTTAAACTTTATTAGAATTAAACGTAAAATCCACACCGATGCTTCTTAATTATTGCATTATTACGACAAACAATTTATACTCGGAACATCTAAATTTTGCATGTATTCAACTCAAGATGGAGCAGCATATGCGCCACCCCAAGCTTCTGACGAGCATAGTCATTTTGCTGTTTGTTATTCTGACGACGACGACAGTGCTGGTGACCCGACTGACCAGTGCCGCCACGGCAACAAACACGGTCCAGACTGCGTGGCAACTTGCCCGACTGAGCGGCAGCTATACGTTCCGTAGCGACGTCGAACAGACGACGCCCATCGAACCACGCATGAGCAGTGTCGGCCAACACAGCACCGTGAATCGCTTTGTCATCAGTGGGACCGTAGACGAGAGCAATCAGCAGATGCTGGTGCGGATAGAGAACGCGGATGACAGTGCACCGCCGCTCGAAATCCGGCGTGATAAGCGCAAAACATACACGCGACAGGGTGAGGGTGAATGGCGCGAACTCACGAATGTCCAACACCTCAATATGACCGATACGCTGGCCTACCTCGCTGGCGTTGAACAAATCACTGCGACACAAAACGGTCGCAGTTTTGATTTTGCGTTTAATGGCAATACTTTTGCCGATGCATTCCGCAAGAGTTTGCAGATTAATGCATCCCGCGGCGTAACGGTCAACCAAGAATGGTCGACGATTACCGACGGCGAACAACTGCGCAGCACCAACGGCAGCGGATCGATCGAGATCGACAGCGACGGGTTACCCAAGCAGATGAACTTGCTGCTGCAGATTCCCCAAGGCGAAGAAAAAGAAGCAATCCAGGCACGGATCGTTACCACCTATACCGAATTTGCACGGACCGGGCTTGCACTCAAACAAATCTATAACTCGCCGCTGCAACTCGTGGCGTCCCTCATGAACGGCAACGCCGCGCAGCTGCTGTATGGCCTGTGGGCGGGGGTGTTCTTGCTGGCAATGATCGGCGCGTTGCTGGTGCTGTTGCGCTTCCGTGTCAAACTCTTTGCACCGCTATCACTGCTGATCATCGCCATACTGGTGCATTCGCCGTTTGCCACGGTACCGGCAAAGGCATCGGCAGCCGAGCGCGCGTCTGCTGCAGCCGCGACGGGACAACAGCCACAGCCGACCGCGGTGAGCTTCGACCCGCGTGTGGCACCAGAACAGCAGTCTGTGGCGGGCTTCTTGCCGCCCGCGGGCACTGTCCAGGCGCCGTCTGATAGCAGCGGCGTGAGCAACAGTCGTTCACGGAGCACCCGTGCTGATACCATCGTCGATTCTGACGGCGACGGTTTGAGTGACGACCAAGAGGCACTCATCGGCTCAGACCGCACCAAAATCGATACCGACAATGATGGATTGTCTGACCCACAAGAAGTGCAATTAGGGACGTCGTTGACCCTTGCCGATACAGACATTGATGGCATCACCGACTACGTCGAAGCGCGCATCCCAACTCGCAATTTGGATGCATCGGCATCGTTGACACCGACCACATTTGCCGCAATTTCCACGCAGCTCTACACCAATCCACTCGAAGATGATACGAATTTTGACGGGGTCGGGGACGGCATCGAATGCCCACAGCATATGTACCTTGACAACACGTCAAGCATTACGGCTTTTGCAGACTGTACGGATAGCGATAATGATAAAATTCCTGACTTCCTGAGTACGGACAACGACGGGGACGGTGTGTTAGATAATGCCGATTCTGATCCCACAAAAGCACTCTACGCAAATAGCACAACCAAAGCCGGGTTTAGTGATGCTAATCCGTTTCTACTTCGCTTTGATGGGCTGACCTCAGGCACGCCACTTGTCGTTGATGTACAAATTCGCCCAACAAACAGCCAATTACTTCATGCAAATGGGGCAGTCTATGACTGGCCTAGTAATGATACTTCGGGACAAATTCAACGCACCAAAGACACCACACTCGCGGCTCCCAACGATGCAGCTTTGACCGCTGCCGTCGATGCAAACGCGGGTAATGGTGATATGCAACTGTCGGCTATGTTGGAGGTACGAGTACCGGTAAGTGCCACAAGTTTTGGTCCATTACCGGTGAAATCAGGTGCCTCATGGACTACCGGCACAAGCGGTGTTCCAAGCTGGTTAGACACCGTCAAACTTGCACCCTATGGAATAAACGCGGTCTGGGCGAGCAGCGGTAATGCAGTTGTGTTGTCTATACCCGTACGTCCCAATGTCGACGATAATGGTTCACTCACTTCGTTGAGTGCCACACTCGCTTTTGAATCTCCGCTCGCCGAATGGGTACAGCCTGCATCTATGCGCCTCTTTTGGTTGGTTTCAATGATCCAGGATGATTGTCCGCCATCCAACGGGAACTGCACCCAAAGTCAACGCATACAGTCGTTATCACCCGTGCAAATGTACTATAGCGACTTCATGATTACTGGAATCGAAGCCAAAGAACACAACGGATATAGCGCTGCAATTGTTTACGATGATACGTTGAGTAGTCTCCAAAACAATGCAAACCCATATTTATTCATAGCACAAGCACAACGACTTGTAATGAATTCATTTGTCGAAGACGGATATATATCTATTACCGATACGACCAAACCCGCCCGCGCCATCGACCAACTGCTTGACAGTTCACGAAACGTCGCAAGTCCCTTGAATAGCGCCGCAACTGGATATGGCGTTACTCCAGGCACCACTCGTGTAGTTCCGTTTTCCTACCGCACAGATGTAGAGTCGATACTGGTGCGTACCAACGAACTTACAAAAGTCCTCAATACAAATGCATGTCGAACGAGTGCCTCGGTAACATCATGCGGAACTGAAGCGAACAAAACTGCAATCCTGAATGCATGTAAGTCTGATGTTACGTCTTTGCGTTGCAATCCTGCTGTCATCATCGCAGATGAAAGCAAAACACGATCAATATCACTCAATAACTATTCTAGTACTGGCGTATTTTCGTTCAAAGATATCGAAATCACAACAAAGCGTATGGTTGAAACTTCGCTCTATGCCGTATCGAGCAATGGTTCTTGGATAGTCAATGACCCATCTTCGCTTGCTCAGGTAGCAGGAACAATTCAACAAAACATGACAGTCCCAACCTCCGCATATACAAGTCTGAACGGCGAAACAGTTTCAAAACTCAGTGACAGTGCAGGAACTGCATTCCTCACCTCGCTGTTGCAATCAGCTTCTCGGACTTTCTACGGGACCGAATTACGAGACAATTCGGCAGTAACTTCCTACCAGCCTATAAATGTAACCGCATCATCGAATTGGTCGAGTTACCTAGCGAATTATCTGACAACTTACCAAGCTGCAATTGCGAAAACTATCGTCATAGCAACTCCCGGAAGCGGTTCTGTGTCTCTCGCAAATTACGCTCAGAAAATTGAAAATTGTTTAGAGTGCAAAGCTTTAGCAAGCACAGCATCTCAAGTTTTAGAACTTTTTGGAACCACAACTGCGAAAGGGGACAAAGATATTGTCATCACCCCCACCACCCAAAGACAACTTACGATGGTGGGGACGAACGTAAAGTTAACATATAAAATATACAAATTAGTTTCAAAATACCGCGATATAAAGAAATTCGCCACGGCAGCACGTGACCTCAAAGCATTGAATGCGGTCATGAAAGCTAAACAACTACGCGGTATTGCTCAATCCACAAATGACATAGCACGGTTGAACAAACTCAAAGCAACAAAATTCAGTGCAAAAGGCACTGTTGCCATGGCAGTTGTTATGGTCGGTGTAACGTGGGCGATGGCCGGTATAGCACTTGCTGGTGCAAAACACGACTATCAACGCGGGAATATCATCTCTGAAGCTATTGGAAAGACAGTTGCGATTATCCTCCTTGCAGCTCTCGCCGCAACAGGACCTGTGGGAGCGGTTATCGGTGCTGTCATAGGCGCGATTGATGCCCTCGTCGGGGCGATATGTGCTGCATTACCAGAACGAGATCAACGAAGCACAGCCGGTCAGTTCCTTTGTGGTGGGATATCTGGCCTCCTTGCAAAAATGTTTACTTTTTACAACTCTAGCCTTGTGGTTGATCCCACAGACAAATTTTCATTCGTCTCTCATCAATTGAACAACGAGGCCGGTCTCGATAATCCAATTACAGGTTTCCGCGTCGGCAACGGTTACCACACCAGCTTCACCACGCGTGATTACATGGAAAAAATGCCGCTCCCTGCCCAATTCAGTTCGCTCTTTTGGTTCGGCCAATGGAACGGCATCAATGAAAAAAGCGCCTCGTTTGCGTATTCATTGGGTAATGCGCAAGACAATAACCTCGGCAGAACGATTGCGGCTGGCAGCCAGGTGAGTCGTTGGGCGCCGAGTGGTTCCTTCAGCACACCTCCGGGATCCCCGGATCTCAACCCTGATCGGTTGAAGTGGGCCAAAGAATTCCCTGTCCCTGCGTATTCGACCCCACTTACAACGGCAGGAATCAATGTAAAGTTGCCCGATGTCATTTATAGCAAAGCAAATGTCATCCCGGCGCAGACCTGCTACACCATCTGGATCTGGTTGATTTTCTTCCCGTTCCCCGTTTCGTATTGCTACATCGAAAATCACAGCGATCTCGATTCGACGAATCTAAATGCAGACAATGCAAGTAAGTTCGACATTTTTCCTGCAACTGTCGACATTTTTACGACTCTTCGCCCCAAGAACGGAAATATGAGTGGGAACTCAGGATTTACCTTTGCATGGTCCTCTGAAAATGACAGGCCTGCATTTCCTGCCTTTCGCGATGCCGACAATGACGGATTGACGCTGGAACAAGAAAAGACCTACAAGACATCTGATGCATTGGTAGACACCGACGGCGACGGTATCAGTGACAAAACCGAAATCTCAATGAGCTACGATCCCAGAACTGTTGACGGCGACAAGGATGGGCTGAGCGATCTTCAAGAGAGCTTCTATAGGACCAATTCAAGCATGGCCGACACCGACGGTGACGGTCTGATGGACGGCGAAGAAGTCGTCCGTGTCGAAAACGGCGTACGCAAAGGTGGCTGGGATGTCACCTATGCAATTGTTGGGATGACACCACAGATGACGTGGGTCTCCTCCAATCCCCTGCTTGCAGACGCAGATAGCGATGGGATCATTGACCAGCGTGAAAAAATCCTCGGCTGGAGCCCCTACGCCAAAAATAGCCCTGACATCATCTCCGCAGTCGGTTCAATCACAGAATCATCCGTCAGAATTGCATCGGTCAAGCAGAGCAGCGTCTATAACCCGAACATGTCGCAGGCCGATGCTGCCGTTGACGGGAATCGCGACGGGAACTTCGAGGGCAGCGGCTCGGTTGCCGTCACGGGACCAGACAACAAAGCATGGTGGCAGGCAAAACTCACCGCCGCAACCCTCATCGACAGCATCACCGTCTACAACCGCACGGATTGCTGTGCGAGTCGTCTCGATTCGGCAGTCGTCTTCCTGACGAACACCGACTTCGGCACCAGCGTCGATATGACCGCGAACAAAACAAATGCAGCCGCGTGGCGCACATTGGCATGCAACAGCACTGCAGCCTGCACGAAGGCCTCTCTCAGCAAAAACACGGTGACGTTTTCGCCACCGGTGTCGGCGCAATTTGTGCGTATCCAACTCAATACGACCGACTTTCTCCACATTGCAGAAGTCGAAATCACTGAAGCGAAAGCCAACGACCTCATCGTCCGACCCGGCGATAGCCTGGTGGCAGCATCGACCATTACCAACAAACTGTTGGGCCGCACCCAGCGTGGCACGATCCAGTACGTGCCAACGACGGGGCGGACGTCGATGCCACCCACGGCATACGATGGCTACATGATTGGACCGAACGTCTCGACCACGACCAGC
>CANHPK010000029.1 GCA_947462525.1 Roseiflexaceae bacterium
GCCATGATCCAGCGCACCAAAGCACCCAAAATCCTGGTGCTCAATAAGGTCGACCGCCCCAACCCCAATGCAGCCGCCTGCCTCGAGGCCTTCCGCGCGCTGGCCCCCTGGACGATGGAAGTCGCCATCTCGGCCCTGCGCAAACAAGGCGTCGACGCCCTGGTCGATCAGATCGTCGCCCTGCTGCCCACCGGCCAAGCCTTCTATGCCGCCGATACGTTGACCGACCAGAACGAACGTACCCTGTGCGCCGAGCTCGTCCGCGAACGCATCATGCATCTCATCGGCGACGAGGTCCCCTATGGCGTGGCCGTTGAGGTCGAGGAGTGGGAGACGCGGCCCAACAACAACATCTACATCCGCATGACCATCCACGTCGAGAAGGACTCCCAAAAAGCCATCCTCATCGGCAAAGGCGGCGCCATGCTCAAGCGCATCGGCACCGATGCCCGGCCCGCCATCGAACGCATGCTCCAGCAGCGCGTCTTCCTCGATTTGTGGATCAAACCGCGCGACAACTGGCGTGACGACCCCAGCGCGCTCCACTGGTTGGGCTACAACAAGTAGGTTCTCTGCGCGGTCGTCTCTGGTGACGGCCGCGCCTGCATACACAACACAAGAGGAGGATGCCCTGATGCAATCCACACCGACAAACGACTACTCGCGCAAATGGTGGGCATTGGCGGCAGTAGGCAGCGGCACGTTCATGTCGACGGTCGATGGCTCGATTGTCAACATCGCGCTCAACACCATCCAACAGACCTACAACGCCTCGCTCGGACAAGCCGAGTGGGTGATTTTAGCCTATTTATTAGGCATCGTCTGCCTGCTGCCCAGTATGGGCCGTTTGGGCGACATGATCGGCCGGCGCCGCGTGTATATGACCGGCTTCTTCCTCTTTGCGTTTTCGTCGGTCTTCTGTGGATTCGCCTGGGATATCAACTCGCTGGTGGTCTTCCGGCTACTCCAAGCCGTCGGCGCTGCCATGATCCAGGCGATGGGTGTGGCATTGCTCATCCAGGCGTTCCCTGCATCCGAACGTGGTCGAGCCTTGGGCTACAACGCCACCATCATCTCGGTGGGCGTCGCCTCTGGTCCCGTGTTGGGCGGCGTGATGATCGAGAGCTTCGGCTGGCGCTCGATTTTCTTGGTCAACATCCCATTCAGCATCATCGCCATCGCCGTCTCGTACTGGGCACTGACCAACGACACCCAACGGAGCAAACAAAAGTTCGACTACGTCGGTGCAGTCAGCCTCGGGGCAGCCCTGGTCGCCGTGCTCTATGCATTGACCGAAGGCCAGCATGTGGGGATGTCGACCCCCTGGGTCTGGCAATTGTTTGTGGCGGGTATCGCCGGCTTGGGCTTCTTTTTGTGGTGGGAGACCAAGACCACCGCGCCCATGATCGATTTGAGCTTCTTCAAAAACCGCACCTTCAGCATCGGGTTGATGCAAACCTACCTCATTACGCTCCCGCAACAATTCAATTATGTCTTGTTACCCATCTACCTCCAAATGGTCGCCGGCTACGACGCCCGCACCACCGGCTTGGCCATGATCGTCGTGCCCATCACGACGGCGGTGCTGTCGTCGGTGAGTGGCCGGTTGTCCGACACCTATGGTCCCAAGTACATCACGCCCATCGCCATTGTCATCTGGGGTTCAGGGCTCATCTTTATGAGCGGGTTGTCGGCCACCCCGACCCTGTGGGATGTGGCGATCCGGGTCTTCTTCATCGGCGTGGGTGTCAGCTTGTTCTTTACGCCGGTCAACAGCAGCATCATGGGCAGTCTGCCCAAAGAACGCAGCGGCATTGCCAACGGCATCATGTCGGTGGTCCGCACCATGGGACAGATCAGCGGGATCTCGATTGGCGCCTTTGTGTGGACCTATCAGGTCAACACCCTCGGTGGGAAGGCGTTCGAAGACATCAGCACCGCACCGCAAGCAATCCTGCAGCAGGGATACTCGACCACCATGCTGGTCGCGGCAGCAGTCTGCTTCTGTGGGCTCTTGCCGTTGTTGTATCACCTCAAAGCACGTCCGCCGGTGGCACCGGCACCGACCGCTTAGTTCGTTCATACTTTTTTCTGTAGCAAAGAAACACACGCAATGACCACGGATTACTCGCGCAAATGGTGGGCCTTGGCTGCAATCGGCAGCGGCACCTTCATGTCGACCATCGATGGATCGATTGTCAACATCGCCCTTAACACCATCCAAAACACCTACAACGCCTCGCTCGGCGACGTCGAATGGGTCGTCCTCGCCTATTTGTTAGGCATCGTCTGTCTGCTCCCCAGCATGGGCCGTTTGGGTGACATGATCGGCCGGCGCCGCGTCTACATGGGTGGGTTCATCCTGTTTACGGCCGCCTCGGCGTTGTGTGGATTCGCATGGAACCTGCCGGCGCTGATTGGGTTCCGCGTCCTCCAGGCCATCGGCGCTGCGATGGTGCAGGCGATGGGCATCGCGCTCCTCGTACAGGCCTTCCCTGCGACCGAACGCGGTCGTGCCCTGGGCTACAACGGCACCATCATCGCCACCGGTGTGGCAGCCGGCCCGGTCCTCGGCGGCCTCATCATTGCAACACTGGGCTGGCGGTCGATATTTTATGTCAATATTCCGTTCGGCATCCTGGCACTTATCTTGTCGTACTATGTCCTGGCCGACGATTCCAAACGCACCCAGCAGCGCTTCGACTATATCGGCGCGGCACTCCTGGGCGGCGCGTTGGTGTCGATTCTCTACTCGTTGACCGAGGGCCAGCACACCGGCTTTGGGACGCCGCTGACCATGGGCATGTTCTTCGGTGGATTTGTCGTGCTGGCGCTGTTCATCTGGTGGGAGCGCCGCATCGATTACCCGATGCTCAACCTACAGTTCTTTAGTAACCACAACTTCAGCTTGGGGTTGGTGGCAGCCAGCCTGCAAGCCTTGACGTTGCAGTTCAACTTCGTGTTGTTGCCCTTGTTCATGCAGAAAGTGTTGAACTTCGACACCGGCAAGACCGGCCTGTTGATGGTGGTATCGCCGATTGCGATTTCGATTTTCTCGATGGTCAGCGGTCGCTTATCGGATCGATTTGGGCCGCGGTGGGTCGCCACTGCGGGCATCTTCTTCCTCGGGTTGGGGCTATACCGCGTCAGTGGATTGACTGCCGAGTCGGATGTGTGGGACATCGTCTTCCGCGTCTTTTTCATCGGCACGGGGTTCGGGTTGTTTAACTCGGCCAACACCAGTAGCGTGATGGGCAATGTGCCGCGCGAACACGGCGGCATCGCCAACGGGGTGCTGTCGGTGGTACGCAGCACGGGCCAGATTGCCGGCGTGACGCTCGGGGCGTTCATCTGGTCGACGCAGATTTTTGCACAGACCGGTCAGGCGTATATCGACTTTGGTGAAGCGCCGCAGGCGGCGTTGGTCGGCGGGTTCCAGACGACGATGTTCATTGCAGCCTGTTTGTGCTGGCTCGCGCTCATCCCCACGCTGATACGGCGCGACACCACGCCGGCCTAAGCGCATCCTGACGCGCCAGACGACTATGGTATGATGAGGGAGGAGCGCACGCTCCTCCCGTTTTCTATGCCAGACACGCCGTCTGTGGAGATACTCGGTTATGACGACACCACGCCGCGATTTGCTCGCCTACACCCTGCCCGAGCTGGTCGATCTTCTTGCCATGTATACGCAACCTGCCTTCCGCGCCAAACAGATCTATCGCCAGCTGTATGTCAATCTGGTCGACGACATCCAGCAGATGACCGATTTGCCGCTGGCCTTGCGGAGCGAACTCGCGCAGCACCACGCAATTGGCTCGCTGACCTATGTACGCACCGTCAGTGCCGATAATCAGATGACCCACAAAGCGCTTTTTCAATTGCCCACCGGCGAACAAATCGAGAGCGTCCTGATGCTCTACCCCGACCGTGCCACGGTCTGTGTATCGACCCAAGCGGGCTGTGCGATGGGGTGTACCTTTTGTGCGACCGGCAGATTAGGGTTGTTGCGCAACCTCGAGAGCCATCACATCGTTGAACAAGTAGTGTGGGCACGGCGTACGTTGCGGTCGCTCCAACCGAGCACCGCACACACCGCACCGACACAGGCCGATGCCAGTGGCGACGACTGGTGGGGCAATGACGGCGGGCATCCCGATGCACTGCCGCAACACCTGGGGAACGTGGTGTTCATGGGCATGGGCGAGCCCTTTGCCAACTATGATCGCTGGTGGAAGGCCGTCGAATGCCTGCACGATCCCAACGGCATCAACATCGGCGCCCGCGGGCTGACGGTGTCGACCGTCGGATTGGTCCCCGGCATCAAAAAGCTGGCCGACGCGCCCTACCCAATCAACTTGGCTATCTCGCTTCATGCACCCAACGACGCCCTGCGCTCGAGCATGATGCCGGTCAATGATCGCTGGAACGTCGATGAACTGCTCGCTACCACGCGGGCATACATCACCAAGACCAACCGTCGCGTGTCTTTTGAGTACGTGCTGTTGCAGGGGCAAAACGACACCCCGGAACTCGCCGCAGAGCTGGCTGACAAACTCCAGGGCATGCTCTGCCACGTGAACCTCATCCCGTGGAATCCCGTCCCGGGGATGCCCCTCGGTCGCTCGGAGCGACAGCGGGTGGTGGCCTTCCAACGGGTCCTCCAAGACGCGCATGTGGCCTGTACTGTCCGCGTCGAACGCGGGATGTCGATCGCCGCAGCCTGCGGACAACTCGCCGGGTCGGTGATCACTGGCCCTTAAGGAATAGCTATGTATCTGCCTCTGTTGCTTTTGGTACGACGCATCATCGGCGCAATCTGTGTCGTCATCGGCATCATCGGCTTGCTGATGCCCGTCTTGCCCGGCTGGCCGTTCCTCATCCCGGGGATAGCCCTGCTCGGGCCGCGTGACCCCATTTTGCGCACGTTGCACTTCTGGATTATCCGCTTGCTCAAGTTCACCAAATCGCGCAAGACGCCATGGATTGCCCAGACTGGTGACAAACTGTATGTGCTCTACAAACAGACACGCAACACGGTGACCCCGCTGATCCTCAAGATGGAAGCGACACTGGAGCGCTGGACGGGCTACACCACACCCCCCAAAGGCTCATAAGCGGTCCGCCAGACAGACGTGCTATTATGCAAGCAGAACGTTCTGTCGTGGAGTCGCTATGAGCACCAAACCCCAAAATGTCAAAGGCATGCGTGATCTCTTGCCGCCGGCGATGATGTTGCGCCAGCATATCATCAAGACCCTCAGCACCGTCTTCGAACGCTACGGCTTCGAACCGCTGCAGACGCCGGTACTCGAACACGCCGAGACGCTCGAAGGCAAATTGGGCGACGAAGAACGCCTCATCTACCGCTTCGAAGACCATGGCGGCCGCAAGCTGGCCATGCGGTACGACCAGACCGTGCCGTTGGCCCGCGTGGTCGCCCAATATCAATCACAACTCCAGATGCCCTGGCGGCGCTACGCGATCGGCGCATCGTACCGCGGCGAACGCACCCAGCGCGGCCGCTATCGCGAGTTCTACCAGGCCGATATCGACATCATCGGCTCGGCCTCGCCGGTCGCCGATGCCGAAATTATTGCCGTCCTCACCGACGCGTTGACTGCCTTGGGCTTCGACAACTTCGTCACCTTGCTCAGCCACCGCCAGATCTTGGGCGGTATCGCCCGCGTGTCGGGCCTCGACGAAGCAGCCGCCGGGTCGGTCTACCGGGCCATCGACAAACTCGACAAAATCGGCGTCGACGGTGTACGCACCGAACTGACCAACAGTGGCGTCTCGGCAGCGGCCTGCGACCAGATTCTCCACCTCGTATCACTGACCGGTGAGTCCAACGATGTCCTCGACGCCCTCGCCAGCGCATTGGCCGGCGACGAGCGGGCCCAGGCCGCCATCGTCAATCTGCGGGGCATCATCGCCGCCGCCGAGGCCATGGGGGTGCCCAGCAACCGCTACACGGTGGCACCACGGCTGGCCCGCGGCTTGTCGTACTACACGGGTATGGTCTGCGAGGCCGTGGTCGAGTCACCCCCGATGGGGTCATTGCTCGGCGGCGGGCGCTACGACGACCTGATTGGTCTGTTCGCCGACAAATCACTGCCCACCGTGGGGATCGCCTTTGGGCTCGACCGCCTACACGACGTCATGGAAGAGCTGGGCATGGGGCCACGCGGTGCCATGGCCGAGGTTTTTGTGACCATGTTCAGTAGTGATCTGAGCGCAGCGAACCTGGCCCATGCCCACACATTGCGGGCGGCCGGGTTCAAGGTTGAGGTGGCCCTCGACGCCAACGAGCGCCTCGGCAAGCAACTCCAGACGGCCGACCGCCGTGGTATCCCATATGCACTCGTGCAAGGACCCGACGAGCTCGCCGCCGGTGAAGTCGTGGTGCGTGACCTCAAAGACGGCACCCAGCATCGCTACACGGTATCTGCACTGGTCGCCGGCCTACAGAGTCTGCTGAGTGCACGCCACCACACCACCCAGGAGTAATCGCGATGAGCATACCCCTGCGCGACCAGAGCGTCCATGCGTTCCTCGATCAACTCGCCTCGGCCAGCCCTACCCCGGGTGGCGGCAGTGTTGCGGCACTCACCGGCGCATTGGCCGCAGGGCTCATCAGCATGGTCTGTCACCTCACCGTGGGGCGGCCACGCTATGCCGCCTTCGAGGCCGAGGCCCAAGCTATCCTGGTCCAGACCGAAGCAATCCGGGCGCGACTCACCGACCTCATCCAGATCGATGTGGCAGCCTATAGCACCGTAGCGGCTGCCTACAAACTCCCCAAAGAGGACCCGACCCGCACCGCAGCCATCGTGACCGCCATGGTGGTGGCTACCGACGTACCCCTGCAGATTGCCGAACAAGCGGCAGCACTCCTGCCGCTGGCCCTCCCCGTGGCCCAACATGGCAACCGCACAGCGGTCGGTGATGTGGTAGCCGGCGCACAGTTGGCCGTGGCCTGCGTGCATGCAGCATTGATTAATGTCGATGCGAACGTCGGGTTGCTGGCAGATCATCCTGGTCGTGATGCATTTGTGGCACGCCAAACGGCTGCCCGCGCCGGGATCGAAGCCCAGCGCGATGCGATCGTTGCGGTTGCGATGGGGCGCTTGTAGCCCCACGGCATGCTTGTGCACGAAGGTGCATGAGCACCTGGTTTATGGTCACGAATAAAACTTCTCGCGCAGGGTGTTGATTTCGTTTTTGAGGCGCGTGTCGGTAATCAGCTCTTCGGTGATTTTCTCGCAGCCATGCATAATCGTGGTGTGGTCACGCCCACCAAGCAACACGCCGATGTCGACCAGGCTGGCATCGGTTTCTTCCCGCAACAAATACATCGCAATCTGACGCGGCATGACAATGTTGCGGCTCCGACCGCGGCCCTGGAGGGTCTTGAGGTCGATGCCGTAGAACTCGCACACCGTCCGCACGATGACATCTGCGGTGACCCGCTTTTTGGAACGCGTATCGAGCAGATCACTGAGCGCCGTTTGAGCACCCTCGACCGTGATGGCCGTCCCGTTCATCTTTGCAAAGGCTACCACGCGGTTGAGGCTCCCCTCGAGCTCGCGGATATTGCTTTGGATGCGTTGCGCCAAAAACTCGATGACCGGAGCGGGCACATCGACCGTCATCTGCTCGGCCTTGGTGCGCAAAATGGCAATACGGGTCTCGTAATCGGGCAATTGCACGTCGACAATCAGCCCCCATTCGAAGCGTGAGCGCAAACGTTCTTCGAGGGTCAAAATTGCTTTGGGAGGGCGATCCGACGTCATCACCACCTGCTTGCCGGCGGTGTGCAGCGTATTGAAGGTATGGAAGAACTCTTCTTGGGTGGCGTCTTTGCCGGCAATGAACTGGATGTCGTCGATCAGCAAAATATCAATGTTGCGATAGCGATTGCGGAACTCTTCGGTTTGTTGCCGGCGAATGGCGTTGATCAAGTCGTTGGTGAACTTTTCGCTCGACACATAGAGCACGTTGATGTCGGGATTCTGCGACAATGCGGCATTGCCGATGGCGTGCAACAAGTGGGTTTTGCCCAGACCGACACCGCCATACAAAAACAACGGGTTGTACGCTTGGGCAGGATGATCGGCCACTGCCATACAGGCCGCACTCGCTAGCCGATTGCTCGAACCGATGATAAAGCGGTCAAACGTAAAGCGCTGATTGAGCATGCCACGGGCGGCCGTGCTCAAGAAGTCGATTTGCTGCGGGCTGTCGTCGTTGGTCAGCTGCTTGCCTAGCATTTTGGGCTTGGTGGTGGGCTGATCGCTGCCCCGCGCCGGCTTGGACGGTTCGGCACTCGCACTGACGGTCTGTGGCTTGAGCAGGTCGTCTTGGCTATCATCGACCGGCAGGTCCTCGTCGCGGATAATGGGCAACTTATTGGTCGTGCTGCTCTTGGTAGCACTCCCATCGGTATGCGTATAGGCACCGACGACGACGCGCACACGCACCGAATACGCCAGAACGTCTTTGAGGATGGTGGTAATCATGCCGCTGTAGCGCGACTCGACGGCCTCGCGGAGCATCGGTGTGCTGACACTGACCACGGCGATGTTGCCGTCGAGGTGCACCAGCTCGGTGCGACGCAGCCATGTATTGTATTCGCTCCGCGGCAACTGAAGCTCCAGCGCGCCGAGCACACTATTCCATGTTTTGGGCAAATTCACGGGCTGCTCCACCGAATGTCGCGTTGAGGGGGTCAAAAAAAGCCGCCAATGGCCGGCTTCGGGGTTTTTGTATGTCAGTGTATTCTAGCGACTTTCCCCCCAACATGCAACCACGAACGCAGCGTGTATCGGCAGGTGCTCCAGATACCGAACCGGATGTGGGACGAGGAATATGTAGAGAATTGAACATATTTGCATTCCGAATCGTCAATCTTCTATACTTACATGATGTTACGTTTTTTGTGCAAAAGGAATCATCCATGAACCGTCGTACCTTCGTCAGCGCCCTGATTGGTGGCGCTACCCTCCTCGCCCTGAGCGCATGTGGCGCGACCGCACCTGCTCCCGACAACGGCAGTCAAGCATTGCCCCCGATCATGATTGCGATTGCAGGCGAGGGCATCAGCGGCGACGCACCCACGTCCGTCAAAGTCAATGAAACCGTCGTCTTCACCGGCGAATCCAAAGGCTGGACCGTCGAAACCTCCACCCCCGACCTCGTGACGGTGTCACAAGGCGGCACCCAAGACACATACGAGACGAACCCAGGCTTCCAAGCAATCAAAGCCGGCGCTGCCGCCGTCACCATCACCAGCCCAATGGGCACCGTCATCGCGCTCGACATCACCATCGAGTAAGCTCCGTTGACGCACAGACACCCCGAGCACATGCTCGGGGTGTTTTTTCGTGTGATTGAGCGTATGATGGGGAAAAGGGTTCGCGCGGCCCGGCAATCAAGTATACACAGACAGCTGCATCGACCCACCAAAACCATGCGACGATAGAGGTGCGCAAAGGAGGAACACATGACGGGAGCGCAGATTCGGATCCATGGCCTGCCCATGGACATAGGTCAAAACCGGCGCGGCGTCGACATGGGTCCTAGTGCCATCCGCTACGCGGGACTGGCCGAACGCCTCCGCGCCCTCGGCTATGCGGTCGACGACGCCGGCAACATCGACACCACGGCAGGCACACAGACTGCTGATGCGCACCTTGCCAATGCCCATCATGCCGCAGGCGTCGCAGCCATCGCTGCTGCCGCGTATGCGGCGATGCAGGCAACCATCGCAGCCGATGCGGTAGCTATTTTCCTCGGCGGTGATCACAGCTGTGCCATGGGCACCGTCGCGGGCTCACTGACTCGGCCTGGCCGCACCGGCGTGCTGTGGGTCGACGCCCATGCGGATTTCAATACTCCCAGCACCTCGCCGTCGGGCAATGTCCACGGCATGGTGGTGGCCAGTCTAATGGGGATGTGCCCAGTGCCATTGCGCATCGGGACAACGCCACTGGCTGCAAGCGATATTATCATGCTGGCAATCCGTGACCTCGACCGCGACGAACGGCTGGCCCTGCGTGCCAGTGGGATTACTGTCTATACGATGCGCGATATCGACGAACAGGGCATCCCGGCGTTGCACAAGGCCATTCAGGCACAGTTCGCCGATTGTACCAGCCTGCATGTCAGCTTCGACATGGATTCGCTCGACCCGACCATTGCCCCAGGCGTGGGCACACCGGTCAGCGGTGGTCTGAGCATCCGCGAGGCGCATCTGATCATGGAGCTGCTCTGCGACGACGGCCGTGTACGCGCCCTCGACCTCGTCGAAGTCAATCCCATCCTCGACCAATACAATCGCACCGCCGAATTGGCGGTCGATCTGACTGCGAGTTTGTTCGGCCAACGTATCATTTAGTCAAAAACCCGCCCCCCGTGCGTTACACGGGGGGCGGGTTTTTTGTGGAGCGATTACTCGACGACGAACTCCATGCGTGCGCCTTGGAGGGTTCCGTCGATATAGACCTCGACGGCGTAGTTCCCCTCGGGCAAGACATACGAAGGTCCGAGGTCGATGGGGACATCAATGGCGACCACTCCATCGCTGGCCTGATCCCACTCACCGATGTAGCGCAACGATTCGTCTTCGTACCCATCCGAAAAGAACTTCACCAGCACATGCGCACCCTGTGGTACGGCAGTGGCTGTTGCTTCGATCGTCAACGGGATGCCGTCAAACGACATGTTGTCGAAGGCATCTGATGCGACGAATGCATCGCCCTCATCCTTGGTGCCCAACACCAACTCTTGCAGTGTGCCGGCACTGGGTGTCAGCTGGAACGCCAGCGTGGTCGCTAGTGAGCGCACATCGGCAATTGCTGCGTCGATGGCAGTTGCCTGCTCTGCACTGCGTTCTGGAGCTCCAGCGATGGGCTCGCTATCACGCAGCTCGGTGATGATGTCGGCTGCCTCGTCGATGGCATAGAAGAAGTCTTCGTCGGGCTCGTTGCCCTTGGCACGAATGGCTGCAACCGAGGCAACGGCGCTGTCACGCAATGCCTTGGTAGCGGC
>CANHPK010000030.1 GCA_947462525.1 Roseiflexaceae bacterium
GGTACGGTCACTGATGGTGACGACGTCGTTCCAGTGCTCTTCGTGACCGCTGTGGCGTTCGAGCATGGTACGGATCATGGCACGTTGACGCAGACGTTCGGCCGCACCCGACACCACATGGGTGGTCATATCACGCACTGCGCTCGCCAAGGCAATCACGTCGAGCGGCATACGAGCCTCCTTGATTTGCATCTCTCCAATCTAGCGTACCATAGGGGCAATACGGCACATGTGAGGCGGCACCATGCAGCGCGTTTTTTGCGCAGGGTGTCCTGGCCAACTTTACGGGCTTCCGCATGCCCATGGGGCAAATACTGTCGGCGGGAGTGACGTTTGTACCCCTCATCCATCATGATCGGTCATTAGGTGATTACGCCGGCACTGCCGCCGGATTCGTTCAGCACGTTTGTCATCCCCGCGTGACACAAAAACCGTCCGTTGCAGGTGCAATGGACGGTTTCGCCGGGTACCGTTACTCCATGGTCGCCAGTTGGGCGACGACGATGTCGCGGATAAGGGTACGGTCCATGGTCCAGGTGAGGGGTATTTGGAAGGTGCGCTTGCCGCTGACATATCCAGTCAGCCGCGGCAGAAAACTCTCGAAGACGGGGACACTCCACGGGTGAAACATCAGGTGTTTCTTGGCGGCTTCCATCCCCAGGACATACTTGCCGTTGTGGTGGATGTGTGGCTTGTTCCAGGCGATTTTGACCTCGAGGTGCGGGAACTCGGCGAGGACGAAATCAATAATCTCGCTCATGGTTGTGCGTTGTGCGTCGGTCAACGTTGCGTAGTATTCGGGGACATCGGCGTATCGTGAAGGCATCTGTTGCTCCGTCTGTGTGCGCGAGTCTGCGCAGTATAGCGCATCTCACGGGCGAGGGTTTGGTTGGGCACAGACGAACCACGAGCTCTATCGCGCATGAGGCAGGTACTGCGTCGTGTATGATTCTTAGACATTTTTCGTGCGTTCAAAGAAGGAAGAACCATGAAGTACACAAAACTGGGCAACACGGGCATGGACATTTCGCGCATCTGCCTGGGTTGCATGGGCTTCGGCGATACGAACTGGATCCACAAATGGGTACTGAACGAAAACGACAGCCGTGCGGTGGTGAAGCATGCAATCGACCAGGGTGTCAATTTTTTCGACACGGCGAATATCTACTCGTTCGGTGCCAGCGAAGAAATCCTGGGCCGTGCACTGCGTGACTACGCCAAGCGCGACGAAGTCGTGGTCGCCACCAAAGTCTTTATGAAGATGAAGGATGGGCAAAATACCGGCGGGCTGTCGCGCAAATCGATCATGCACGAAATCGACAACAGCCTGAAACGCCTCGGGATGGAGTATGTCGACTTGTACATTATTCATCGCTGGGACTACCACACACCCATCGAAGAGACGATGGAAGCCCTGCACGATGTCGTCAAAGCCGGCAAGTCGCGCTACATCGGCGCCTCAGCCATGTACGCCTGGCAGTTCCAAAAAGCGCTGCACACTGCCGAGAAAAACAACTGGACGCGGTTTGTGTCGATGCAGAACCATTACAACCTGATTTATCGCGAAGAAGAGCGTGAAATGCTGCCGTTGTGCATCGATGCCAAAATTGGCGTCACACCGTACAGCCCATTGGCGGCGGGACGTCTAACCCGTGACTGGTCTGCAGAGAGTTCCCTGCGTGCACAGACCGACACAACCGCTGTGTCCAAGTACGACGGCACGGCCGCGGCAGACAAGCTCGTCATCGAACGGGTGGCAGAGCTAGCAGTCCGGTATGGTGTGACACGCACACAGATTGCACTTGCCTGGTTGCTCCAGCGCGCACCAGTGAACGCACCGATTATTGGTGCAACCAAGGCGGCACATCTGGACGAAGCGGTCGCAGCGCTGGATGTCACCCTCAGCCGTGAGGACGTGCTGTACCTCGAAGCACCGTATGTGCCGCATGCCGTGGTCGGAGCGATATAGAATTAGTAGGTAGTAGGTAGTAGGTAGTAGTTTGGTGGGCTGAGAGAAAAAAGGAACGGCATCACGCAGAGACGCGGCGTCCCTGAGGATCCTGCGAGTGATGAAGTACAGAATGGGCAGTCAGTTTTCGTGTGCTCTGGCACAGAAAACAGACTGCCCAAGTATTGTGGGTATGATGCTATTTGGTTGATTTTTTCAACAAGGCCACAATCTGCGCTTCGACCGCAGGCGTCATCGCCTGGAGGGCATATGACGTTGGCCACATGGGGCCGTCATCGAGCGTGGCCGCATCTTGGAAGCCAAAAGTGTTTATTCGGCTGGCGAACTTACTCGCCGCCTGAAAGAAGCAGACGACCTTGCCATCGCGCACCCAGGCCGGCATACCGTACCATGTTTTGGGGGCGAGAATGGGCGCATGCGTCATGACGAGTTCGTGGAGGCGCGTGGCGATGGCTGCTTCGTCGGGAGACATAGCGGCTACTTTGGCGAACAAATCCTTTTCGCCATCGGCACGGAGCTGACTGTTTTTGGCCTCGGCTTTGAGTTCACGGGCGCGTTCGGCCATAGCGGCTTTTTCTGCGGCCGAAAACCCTGCAGATTTCTTGGTGCTCATTCACATTCCTTTCGCGGCGTGGGCATACGTGTCTGTACTGATTCATCATCGTAAAACTTTGAGTTTGGGATGTCAATCCAATGGGTTGCATGGTGTGACCAACACATCGTCTGCAGGTATACAATAGACCCATTCATTGGGAACACTACCGTACACCGGAGTACACATTATGACGACATTGACGGTCACCCCGCTGACGATGCCAGGGGTTGCCTTGGGTGCAGAGAACCCACTGCCGCGTTTTCGAGATCGTATCACCACTCGACCGGTCAGTGTGCATGCCAACATGCCCGCCCGCAAGCTCGAAATGCTCGGGTCCGAATGCGGCTTACGGGTGTTGCCTTATCGCATGCAAGAGACCTACACGCGCCAACGCGTCGATACGACCTACGAGACAATCGTGCTCGAAAACGAAACGCTCCGTGCGACCTTTCTGCCTGCTGTTGGCGGGCGCTTGTTGTCGCTCTTTCATATCCCGTTACAACGTGAACTGCTCAATCGCAATCCCGTCTATCAGCCAGCTAATCTGGCAATCCGCAACGCCTGGTTTTCGGGCGGGATCGAGTGGAACGTCAGCCAGTATGGGCACACCTTCGGGACCTGCTCGCCCGTATATGCCGCCGCCATTACCGGTGCGGACGGCGAGCCAGGATTGCGGCTCTACGAGTATGAACGCTGCAAGAACCTCTTTTGGCAAATCGACTTCTACCTCCCCCCGGGGTCACCGTGGCTGATTGCGCACACGCGTATCGCCAATCCCAACGACGACCCGACATCGATGTACTGGTGGACCAACACTGCAGTGGACGAACGACCAGACGTGCGTGTATTGGCACCGACCAAAGAAATAATCTACACCGATTTGACGGGTAAGGGCTACGACTACGCCTATGGCGAAATGCCCGTTTTGTCGACGTTCGACAACAAAGACGCGTCGTATTCGTTGCATTCGGGGTCAGCAAACGAGTACTTCTTCCAACCCGACGACGTCGACATGCCGTGGGAAGCAGCCTTGGGGGCAGATGGGTCGGGCTTCATCGAAGCGTCGACGCCGATGTTGCGCTACCGCAAGATGTTCTGCTGGGGCAACCATCAGGGCGGCCGCCATTGGCAAGACTTCCTCGCGCCGGGCGGCAAACCCTACCTCGAGATCCAAGCAGGCCTCGCACCTTCGCAATTGCACGGACTGACCATGCCGGCGCGCGCCGATTGGCACTGGACGCAAGTGTTTGGGCACATCCAAGGCGACCCGGCGATGGTGCATCACCCCGATTGGCAGCACGCCTGGCAAGGGGTCGACCGCCTGCTCAAAGGCAAGCTCAGCACTGCGCAGTTACAGGCACTCGATGCACAATACACGGCGCGTGCCGATCTGCCAGCGAGCACAATCCTCCAGCACGGGTCAGGCTGGGGCGCACTCGAGCTCGAGCGCCGCGCCGGCACGCGTGAGCCGGCGGTATCGGCGGCGTTTGTCTTCCCCAGTACATCCCTCGGCCCCGAGCAGCGCACATGGCAGACCCTGTTGCGCACCGGCCAACTGCCGACCCAAGACCCGACTGCTGCACCCGGCGCCTGGATGGTCCAACCCGCGTGGCGCACGTTGCTCGAGCAGAGCGCATCAGGTGCAACCGATTGGTATGCACTGCTCCACCTGGGCGTCATGCGCCTCGAGCACTTCGACAGCGCCGGCGCACGGGCTGCCTGGGAGGCATCGATTGCCAACCAGCCTTCTGCCTGGGCATGGCGCAATCTGGCGGTGCTGGCGCGCTGGGACGACGATCAGGAGCGCGCGTTGGCATGCCTTGCAAACGCCTGGCAACTCAATCCGACGGTGATGGAACTGGCCCAAGAATACATGGAACTGCTCTGCGCAATGCAGCGGTTTGCTGAGGCGCATGCGGTATATCAGGCGCTCCCTGCCGCGGTGACCGTACACGATCGCATCCAGATTCTACATGCACGTATCGCCCTCGAACTCGGCGACGAAGCGACGGTCGAACGCCTGATGCAACACGAATACGCTGTCGTGCGCGAAGGCGAAACCGAGCTGACCGACATCTGGTTCGGCCTCTGGTATCGCCGCGCACGCGGTGCCACGCCATTGAGTGCCGACCAACAGCGCGAGATCCGGCGCCGCAATCCCCCACCGGCTCATATTGACTTTCGCGCTATAAACAAAGAGTAGGTAGTAGGTAGTAGGTAGTAGTTCGTGTGTTCTATGGGGGGAGTTGCATGTTGTTGGCGGTGGAGCATTTGCGGCGCGTCAGACAGCACATCGTTTGACCAGCCTTCGTACCCACCAAATGCCGCTGGGCTCATGCATGCAGTATGTCTGTGTTGACACCTGCGTTGCATGAGCCCGTTTGCTACGCGCTAAAACGAGTGGAAATCGTAGCGGATGTTGTGTTCACGCGCGAGATCCATTACCCGCGAACTAATCGAATCTGGGTTGTCGTGTAATGCCTTTAGCACAAGCAACAGAATCATGTCTTTGTCTTCTGCTTTGATGGTCAAATGGTATTCGTAGTCGCTGCTGCCGAAAAAATCCGAGGTAACCGGGCCGCAGTCGTAGCCGTAAATGTAGAGATCACCGTTTTCGTTGATATATGCATCAATGTCGCGGGAGTTTCGTCCGTTCGTGTGCTCAATAGCCAGATGCTTCCGTTGCGGTGTTTCTTCAGCCATCGGAGTATCCTTTCTTGATTGAGGCAACACCATACTTACGCTTTTGATATATCAAAAGTTGCATCTGGAACGACAATGCAACCGATGATGCGGTGCAAATTGTACCTGTTTCTGCGGCGACAGAATGAATCATCCACCACAGAACGACTGATGTCTGATCTCTGATTAGTACGATGCCAAACTGAACGGAATCCCATTCTCTTTGGCGATTTTTGTAATCGTCGATGTGACATCGCCATCATGTCCATGCAGTGCCTTGAGGAGGTGGAGCAAAATCAAATCTTTGTGCTTTGCCTCAATGGAGAGGAAAGCCTCATAGTCGCTTTTGCCCGAGAAAAAATCAATCCCTGGGCCATCAGAGAAATACGTGATATACAACGAACCATTCGCCTTGATTGCTGCGTCGATGTGTCTTTCATGGGATCCGGTCG
The DNA here is from genome assembly GCA_947462525.1 of Roseiflexaceae bacterium. Classification (GTDB taxonomy): domain Bacteria; phylum Chloroflexota; class Chloroflexia; order Chloroflexales; family Roseiflexaceae; genus UBA965. The sequence goes on from CANHPK010000030.1 coordinate 5,699, forward strand.
TATGTTCAATCACGAGTTGAAGCCCTTTTTCACTGTCTTGCGTCATACCGTTCTCCCGTTCTGACCTCTTCTGACTGCTAACTGCTCACTGCTAACTGCTCACTGCCCTCTCACTCCGGCGCTTCGGCGCGCAATTCCAACAGTCTGCGCAAGGCAGCGGGAATGACCCCAGAGGCAATTTTGTTGGCAGTTGCCAAAAAGCCATGATAATCGCCACGATACGTCACTAGCAGGTACCGTCGGATTTGATTGGCACTCGCCGTTGCCATGGCTTCGGGGTTCGAAAAGTGGAGGTAGAGCTCTGTCGGGTCGAGCCCCGGAGGATCCCCAGCGAGCGCACCGGCAGGCGCGACATCCTGACAGACATCGAGGTAGCTGTTTCGGAACGCTTCCACTTCGGGCGGGTCAGGGAGCGCCATGGTCATCTCGGCCTCTGGCAGATACGGGCGGTAGCCAGGCTGGGTGAAAATGTCGAGAAACGGGGTGAGTGCATCTATCTGCCGTTTGGTCATCGGTGGGGTTTTGTGACGCATCGTGTATTCCTTTCGCGTTTTGGCTGTCTGACGATTTCAACATGCTTTGCGCTGCATGAACGGAACATCACGTTCGTGAAAATCTTTAAGAAACATGTGGTCTGCGGGTCAATCCGGCGCGTTGTCGCGCAATGCATGCATGCGCCGCAGTGCTGCTTGGATGACTCCCGCCGCGAGTAAATCGCCCGTTGACGCAAACCCAAAATGCTCCCCACGCGTGCAGCCCCGTAGCAATCGACGAATCTGATTGGCGCTTGCGGACTCCATTGCAGTGCACGTTGCAAACAAACCATACAGCCCTATACCCGCTTCGGTACCCGGCGCGTCTTCGGGGAGCAATTCGTATGGATGCACCTCTGTGCAGATCGGAAGATATACCTCTCTGAAGTGCATGACGGCGTCGACATACGGCAATGTCATGTTGTATTCGCCTTTCGGCAAGAATGGCGTGAATCCAGGTGCTTCAAACACGGGCAAAAAACCGACTAACTGGTCAATCTGCGGTTTGGTGATTGCGGGTGGATTCTGCGTCATTTCCGGTGTCCTTTGCATCGAACCAAACCTGCGCATTCACGTAATACTGCAAGTATACAACCATCCTACACGCCAATTCCTCATTCATAATTCCTCATTCATAATTCCTCATTCTTCGCATTGACGCATTTTTGGCTTCGTCGTATGATGGTGAGAATATTTTCCGGCCGATGCGAGTATAGGAGGCGGTTGTGACCATCGATTGGGATGACAAATTTGCCCGTGAAGCATTGACGTTCGACGACGTCTTGCTCATACCTGCCGCGTCTGACGTGTTGCCGTCGACCACCGACGTCAGCACCTATTTAACCCGCGGTATCCGCATGAATATACCCCTCGTCTCGGCCGCGATGGATACGGTCACCGAGCACCGTTTGGCCATCGCTATGGCGCGTGAAGGTGGTATCGGCATCATCCACAAGAATCTATCGATTACTGATCAGGTCGAGATGGCACGCAAGGTCAAACGGTCCGAAAACGGGATGATTACCGACCCGATCACGATGAACCACGACCGCACGGTGGGCGATGCTCTCGACATGATGGCCGAATACCGCATTTCGGGTATCCCCATTACCACCGCCAACGGCGACTTGGTCGGCATTGTCACCAACCGTGACCTGCGCTTCGAGACCGACCGGACCCGCCCCATCAGCGAGCTGATGACCGGCGAAGACCTGGTCACGGTGCCCGAAGGCACCACCCTCGAACAAGCCAAAGAACTCCTGCACAAACACCGTATTGAGAAGGTCCTCGTCGTCGATCGCAACGGCCGGCTGTCGGGCATGATCACGGTCAAAGACATCATGAAGCAGATCGAATACCCGATGGCTTGCAAAGACGACCAGGGTCGGTTGCGGGTCGGTGCGGCCATCGGCGTGAGTGGTGATTTTTTGCAGCGGGCCGAGGCACTGCTCAAGGTCGGCGTCGATGTGTTGTGTGTCGACACGGCGCACGGCCATTCGAGTGGCGTGCTCAAGGGCGTCGAGCGCATCCGCGCGCAGTTCCCCAATGCGCAGCTGATTGTGGGCAATATTTCGACCGGCGCTGCAGCCCGGGCCCTGTGCGAACGCGGCGTCGACGGCATCAAGGTCGGTCAAGGTCCCGGCAGCATCTGCACCACCCGCGTCGTCAGTGGTGCTGGGATGCCGCAGATCACGGCCATCTCAGAATGCACCAAGGTCGCTGATTCGTTTGGCATCCCCGTTATCGGCGACGGCGGCATCCGCTACAGCGGCGACATCACCAAGGCCATTGCAGCCGGCGCCCAGAGTGTCATGATGGGGTCGATGTTTGCAGGTACCGAAGAAAGCCCGGGCGAGACCGTGCTGTACGAGGGGCGCTCGTACAAAATCTATCGTGGCATGGGCTCGATCGACGCGATGCAACAAGGCGGCGGCGAACGCTACTTCCAAAACACCCGCGAAGGCCGCAAGCTGGTCGCCGAGGGCATTGTCGGGCGCGTCCCGTTCAAGGGCGCTGTGGGCGACACCATTTATCAACTGGTCGGTGGGCTCAAAGCCGGCATGGGGTATGTGGGGACCGCGACCATCCAAGATTTGCGTGTGCATGCACGCTTCAACCGCATCAGCATGGCCAGCCTGACCGAGTCACACCCACACGACGTCACTGTTACCAAAGAAGCACCAAACTACGGCCAACGCTAACGGCGGTTCAATGGAACAGACCATTGTCACCCACATCCTGCAGGCATTCCCGACGACTCAAGCAATCTATCTGTTTGGGTCGTTCGGCACGGTCGACGAACGGCCCGAGAGCGACATCGATATCGCTGTCGTCCTCCCATACGACATCGCCAAACGCGCAGCAGCGCCGCTCCACGCACTCTCCATCGATTTGATGTTCGCGACGGGACGACCGGTAGATCTCGTCAATCTGCGTCACGTCGATACCATATTGCAGTTTGAGATTCTCAGCACCGGCCGGCGCATCGCGGCCCCGCAGCGTACCGAAAGCGATCTCTTCGAATTAGTCATTCTCAAAACGTATCAACTCTTCACGGTCGAACGTGCCGACATTGTCGCCCATGGTCTCCAAACGGGGAGGTTTTATGCACGTCGATGACGTTATCCTTGCCAAACGCACATCCATCGAGCGCTGTATCGACAGATCGAATCGTACATGAGCCAGCGCCACGACATCCCATTTGCACAGGATTATCTGACCCAAGACGCAGTCACGATGAACATCCAACGCGCCTGTGAGTCTTGCATCGACATTGCCAATCGGATCGTGCGCCTGCGCCGCTTGGGGACGCCCAAAGAGTCACGCGATAGCTTCGTGCTCCTTGCCGAGGCAGGCATCATCGATACTCCGCTGCAACGCACCATGATCGGCATTTTGGGATTCCGCAACATTCTGGTGCATCAGTACACGCGGCTCGATCCCAGCATCCTGCAGGGCGTCATCACCACACACATATACGCGGTGTTGGCATTTGCGCAGGCCATGGTGCAGTTGCCCCAGCCGGAGCAGTAGCAGGAAAAAGCTTCGCCGTGCTGCCCGGTTGTCGCGGCCACACCACACCAGCGACGTGCATGCCCTCAGGTCTGGGCAGACATCTGCCCCTGCGTCGGTGCTGTTGCCGTGCGAAAGCCTTTCGCTCGGGTCGGCGCGCAGTTCCGCCCGCCTACCAGATGCTCTCCGGCACTCCAGTGGCAGCAGCGGATTTCGCCTCTTTGGGACACGTCACAGACAGCAACGCGGGAGCGGTCATGGCCGCTCCCGCGCTTTTTTCCAATACGTAGATGACTAGTTGGCGACAACCTCGTCGAAGCCTGCCTCGTTGATGGCGGCAATCAACACGGGCGCTGCCACATCGGCGTGCTCGATGGTGACGGTCTTGGTGGGGATATCAACGCTGACGGTGCGCACGCCGGCGATGTCGGTGACTTCGGAGGTGATGGCGCGCACGCAGTGATCGCACGAAATGCCGGCGACGTGATAGCTTGTGGTGGTCATACGGGACTCCTTGTGTGCATTCGATGGGCACGATTTCAGTATAAAATGATGCAACGTGAACGTCAATCCCCATAAGAGGCTATCCATGAACGCGACGATTGGTGTCATCGGTGGCAGCGGCTTGTACAGCATGCCTGGCCTGACCGATGTCGAGACAGTCCAGCTTACGACGCCGTTCGGCGCACCGAGTGATTCGTATGTCATCGGGACCATTGCCGGCCAGCGCGTGGCATTCTTGCCGCGGCACGGGGTCGGGCATCGCTACACGCCGACGGAAGTGCCGGTTCGGGCCAATATCTACGGCTTCCGCATGCTCGGGGTCCGCTCGCTGATCGCCGTCAGTGCGGTCGGCAGTCTGCGCGACGATTATGCCCCTGGTCAGATTGTCATCCCCACGCAGTTGTACGATCGGACAACGGGGATGCGCCCGAATACGTTTTTTGGCGAAGGGGTCGTGGCCCACGTGGCCTTCGACAAACCGTTCGACGCGGGTCTGAGCGACCGATTGGCCGCCGCTGCCACTGCCGCCGGCGCGGCGTTCCATCGCGGTGGGACGTATGTGTGCATGGAAGGCCCGCAGTTTTCGACATTGGCCGAGAGCAACGAAAACCGCCGCCGCGGGTTTGATTTGATTGGCATGACGGCCCTGCCCGAAGCCAAACTGGCGCGCGAAGCCGAGATTGCCTATGCGATGCTGGCCTGCGTGACCGACTACGACTGCTGGCACCCGGCACACGACGCCGTCACGGTCGAAACCGTGGTGGCCACCATGCATGCCAACGTCGCAATGGCCCAAGACATCATCCGCCGGGTCGTGCCGTTGATTGGGTCGGGCTTCGAAAGCCCAGCCCACCGCGCCTTGGCAGCGGCGATTATGACGAACCCCGCCGTTATCCCGGCTGCACGCCGTGCCCAACTCGCTCTTTTGCTCGATCCCTATCTACAGAAGTAATAATTATGACAAGCGAACCCAAACCCGTCTGTATGTCCATCATGGCGCACCCGGACGACGCCGAATTCAGTAGCACGGGCACCTTGTTGACGTGGATCAACGAAGGCTACGACGCCTACATCTGCGTCATCACCGATGCATCGGCCGGCGGTTCGGACGACGCGACC
>CANHPK010000031.1 GCA_947462525.1 Roseiflexaceae bacterium
CGGCTACACCTTGTCCCAGAAGTGGCAGGCGGCCCAACGGCCGGGGGCTTTCTCTTCGAGGGCTGGTTCGTGGGTTTTGCAGATGTCTGTCGCCATCCAACAACGCGGGTGGAACCGGCAGCCGCTGGGCGGGTTCGACGGGCTGGGCACATCACCCTCGAGCACGATACGATCGCGGTGTGCAGTCGGGCGCGGTACGGGTACCGCGGCCTTGAGGGCTTTGGTGTAGGGGTGGAACGGTCGTGCAAAGACATCGGCACGGGGTGCGAGTTCGACCATTTTGCCCAAATACATAATCCCAATGCGGGTCGAGACATACTCGACTACCGCCAGATTGTGCGCCACAAACAGGTACGTCAAACCCAGATCACGCTGCAATTGGATGAGCAGATTGAGCACTTGTGCCTGGATGCTAACATCGAGCGCCGATACCGGCTCGTCGAGGACCAACAGCTCGGGCTCCATGATGAGTGCCCGGGCGATGCCGATGCGTTGGCGTTGCCCGCCCGAAAACTCATGGGGGAAGCGTTCGAGCAGTGACGGCGACAACCCGACCTTCTCCATGATGGCCTGTAGTTTGACCTGTTGTTCGTCGCGGCTGCCCACCCCGTGGATGACCAGCCCCTCAGCGATGCTCTCGGCCACGGTCCGACGGGGATCCAGCGACGCATAGGGGTCTTGGAAGATGATTTGCATCTTGCGCCGGAACGCTTTTTGTTGAGCGCGGTTGGCCGACAACACGGGTGCCCCGTCGAACAACACCTGGCCGGACGTGGCGGGGATCAGGCGCAACAACGTGCGACTGACCGTTGTCTTGCCGCACCCGGATTCGCCCACCAAGCCGAGGGTTTCGCCCTTGTTGATGGTGAACGATACGTCGTCGACGGCGCGGACCTGCCCCGTCACACGGCGCAAGACACCGGTCCGAATGGGGAAGTATTTGACGAGGTTCTTGACCTCGAGCAGTGGTGTGCTCATCGTGCAGGTGCTCCCTCTGTGGCATACAACCAACACCGTACCTGCCGGCCCTCGTGCTGCACGAGCGGTGGTGCTTTGTCGCAGGCGGCGTAGCGTTTGGCGCACCGGTCCGCAAAGCGGCAGCCGAGCGGTGGGTCAATCATCATCGGCACCGTCCCCTCAATCGACTGCAGGGTGCGGTTGCTGGCATCACCCAACACGGGCATCGAGTTGAGCAGTGCGAGCGAGTAGGGGTGCAGCGGTTCATCGAAGAGTTCGTGCACGGTGGCGTTTTCGACGATTTGACCGGCGTACATCACGATGACGCGGTCGGCCATTTCGGCGATGACCCCCAAATCGTGGGTAATCAACATAATCGAGGTGTTGACGGTTTTGCGCAACTCACGCATCAGCTCGAGGATCTGGGCTTGAATGGTGACATCTAGTGCCGTGGTCGGCTCGTCGGCGATTAGCAGTTCAGGGTTGCAGGCGAGTGCCATGGCAATCATGATGCGTTGTGCCTGCCCGCCGGATATCTCGTGCGGGTACGAGTTCATCCGTTGTTCGGCGTCGGGCAAGCGCACCAATTTGAGTAACTCGACGGTACGCACTTTGGCCTGCTCGAGGGTCATGTTCTGGTGGATCTGGAGCGCCTCGGTAATCTGACTGCCGACGGTATAGACCGGGTTGAGGCACGAGGTCGGCTGTTGGAAGATCATCGAAATGCGGTTGCCGCGGTAGGTGCGCATCTGCTCTTCGGACAACGACCGCAAGTCGGTGCCCGCAAAGGTAATGCTCCCCTCGACGATTTCGCCCGGGTCGCCAATCAGGCGCATAATCGACAACGACGTCACGCTTTTGCCACTGCCGGACTCGCCCACGATGCCCAGCGTGGTGCCCGTCGGCACGTCGAAGCTGATGTCATCGACGGCTTGGACCACACCGCCTGGGGTAAAGAAATACGTCTTGAGATTTTTGACCGACAAGAGTGGTTGACTGGTCATGATGCAGCACTCCGATCACGTATCGCTTTGAGCAGTGCGTCGCGCTTGGCACGGGTGACCTCGGTCTGTACCCGCGGGTCGAGGGCATCGCGGAGGCCGTCACCGATGTAGTTGATGGCCAGCGAGCAGACCAAAATCGGCAGCGTGGGCACCAGCGGCATCCACGGGTAGTTGAACATGTAGCTGTTGGCGAACGAGAGCATGTTGCCCCAGCTCGGCGTGGGGTCTTGGATCCCGAAGCCGAGGAAGCTGAGCGCTGATTCGGCCACCAGCGCCCCACTCAACCCCAACGTGTAGGCCACGATGATAGGTGGCATGGCGTTGGGCAAGACGTGGGTGATGATGTTGTGCAGGTGCGATGCGCCCAAGGCCCGTGACGATTCGACGTACAACTGCTCGCGGATCGACAGCACCATGCCACGTACAAACCGAGCCACCCCGGTCCATCCCAGCGCGATGAAGATGACCATAATCATCACGACTTGTTTGCCCTCGCGCTCGTTGACGGCCATGATGGCGCCGATGGTTTGCGAAAGCAACGCGGGGATGGGGATGTCGTCGCTGTTTTGGATGGCAATCGAGCCCGCAATCAGCAACAACGTAAATGTCGGGAAGGTCGAGATGAACTCGATCATGCGTGAGGTGATCGTATCGACAATGCCACCGAAGTAGCCGGCAGTCAGCCCGACCACGATGCCGATCAGCGTCGATACCGTGGTCACGGTTATGGCGGTCGTCAACGAGACACGGGCAGCATAAATCAGTCGGGTAAAGAAGTCACGACCCAAGTGATCGGTGCCAAAGACATGATACGAGCCATCGGGAGCGGTACTGAACGGGGTCGTGTAGGCGTTGTCGAGCGAAATAGCATCGCGTTTGTACGGCGCAATGACGCTGGCAAACATCGACAGGACATAAATCGTGGTAATCAGATACAGACACCACATCGCGACGCGATGCGTCTTGAAGCGGCGAAAGATGAGTGTCCACTGGCCGGCGGGGCGGTGATTCGGTGTCGTCATGGTGCGTCTTTTCTACGAAAGCCGAATGCGTGGATCGAGGATGCTGTACAAAATATCGGTGATGAGGTATCCCAACAGCAATAAGAAAATGCTGACCATCGTCAACCCCATCGTCACGCTATAGTCGTTGCGCTCGATCGAATCGACCAGCAAGCGCCCGAGCCCCGGCCAATTAAAAATCGCCTCGGTGATGGCGGCGCCGCCGAATAACTCGGCCATGACCCCCGCCAACAGGGTGATGAACGGCAAAATCGCATTGCGCAAGGCGTGTTTGAGCACCACGGTGCGCTCACGCAACCCCTTGGCGCGGGCGGTGCGCACATAATCCTGACGGAGGACCTCAAGCATGCCCGAGCGGATGAAGCGGCTATACCCGGCGATATTGACAAACACCAACACGCCCAGCGGCATGATGAAGTGCAACACGCGGTCGAGTGTCGACGAGGCAATCACCTCACCGATATATGGGATGACGTAGTCTTTGTTGCTGACCGCATTGCCAGGGGGCAAATAGATAAACCCGGCTTCTTTGGCGCCAATCGCAAAGACCAAAATACAAATGATTCCAATCACAAAGGTCGGCAGCGACGACCCGACAAACGAGACGGTGGTCATTGCATAATCGAAGCGCGAATACTGGCGTACGGCCGAGTAGATGCCGAGCGGGACGCCTATGGCAATCGAAATCAATATAGAAGCGCCCATCAACTGCAGTGTATAGGGCAGTCGACTCGCGATAAGGGTCGAAATTGGGCGGTCACGCAACATGACCTGTGAGAGTCCAAAGTCACCAAAAAGAATCCCGCGGGAGGTACGCCGGTCGACCAGATCTGCAAAGGTAATCGGGACTTCACAGCCTTCTTCGATGATTTCGGTGCGGCCATCAGGGTAGCGCAAACGGACCATTCCTGGGGTTTTGCAGCCAGCGGCTACATCGGCCAGAAATGTCTGGCCAGCAATCGTGACGGGACCAGCGGGGAACCCAACGAGCCACCGGGTAAATCGATAGGGGATGTACAAATCGAGTTCGAAGCGTTGTTTGATGCGGGCGATGTCGTCCGCAGATATTTTGTTGCGGCCGCTTTGCTGCGTCTGCCGCAAGCCCGTCATCGGGCCACCAGGGGCAAAGTACAACAGCACATACGACACAACTGCCGATGCAATCAATACGAGGAACATTTGAATCAGACGACGGATGAGGAATGTCGCCATGGAGCGGCTCCCTACTTCTACAACAGTGTGAATGACATGGAGCGCGTGTACCACCAAAAAACGTGCACGAGCACTGAGGCACATGTGTTGGTTTATGATACACCCCCCGACACGACGTGCGCATCGGGGGGTGTGTGGACGGGGGTTCTTACTTGACGAACAAGTTCATGTCGACGTGTTCCCAGGTTGGGGAAGCAATCGTGACGACCTGAACCTTGCCCTTGGCTGCGGCATCGACGACCGATTGGACTTCGGCGCCTGCACCCAGGGTCTCGCTGCCGAGAACGTCGATATCGCCGGTCAGCAATTGAGCGACAGCCTGGTTGGTGTCTTCAAAGAACTGAATGGTGATGGTCTTGATCTTGGCTGGCGTTCCGCCGTAGTTTTCGTTGGCTTCGAAGACCATCTTCTGGCCCTTTTCCCACGAAACGATCTTGTATGGTCCGTTGCTCCATGGCATTTCGGCCACTTCTGGCAACGTTGGCCAGTCCTTGGCAGGGACGTCGGCGAGGGTCTTGCCCTTGTAGGCGCCTTCGCTCTCGATAGGCTGCTTGGACGGTGCTGGGCCGAACCCACCGGTGTAGAACGTTGGCCACTGCACGCCTGGCAAGAAGGCCAGGGTTTGCGTGGTGTCGCTCTCTTGGGTGAAGGTCATGACCGAGTCGCAGAAGGTGAACGTGGTGGCGCCGGACTCTTTGTCACAGGTGGTCTTGTGGCCGAGTTCGAAGTCGGCTTTGGTCACCGGTGAACCGTCTTGCCACTTCATGCCGGGCTTGTATTCGAAGGTGACGGTGAGCTGCTTCATGGTCAATGGTGCAGCGCCGTCCCAGACGACGGTCTCGCCTGCGGCGTTGGTGACTTCGACGTCCTTGGCCAGAGCGACGGCTTCGCCGCTGGTGCTCCAGACCATGTCGCCGGCCTTGACTTCGACATCAGCGTTGGTTGCACCGTCGCCAATTGATGGCAACTTGGTGAACCCGACTGGCTGATAGTCATAGTCGAGGGAGGTGACGGCCAATTGGCTGATCAACTGCGCAGCGGTGGTGGCCACTGCGGCGCTTTCGACCAGGGTGTAGAGCGAAGCTGGTTCCTGCGTGAAGCCGAGGACGAGAGCGTCCTTGCCGGGCAGTTCCCATTCGCCTGCGTTATGGGTGTAGTACTCGGTTGGGTTTGGCTTGAAGTTCTTCAAGTTGACGTTGGCAGCAGCTGCCTCGGCGCGGTTGAACAACGGCAAGCTGACCATGTCCTTGGTGAACTCTTGCTGGACGATGGCGTACTGCTTGATGCGCTCGGCGCGGTCCAGCGTGTTGTTGGCGGCGATGATTGCCTTGGAGGCAGCCTCGTTACACCAACCCATGCCGTTCTGGCCTTCCCAGTTGTTGCTTGGCAACGGGATCTGGTTACAAGCGTAGAGCGAGATGCCGCCCGGATCGGCTTGGCCAACCCATGCGAATGCACCCAACTCGTAGTCGCGGCGGGACAAGCCCGTCGTGTCGCCGAACCACCAGGAACCTGGTGCGTGCGTGCGGGCAATCGTGATGCCACAGTTGTCAGCCAACTGTTGCTCGAGCACGGTGGCCCAGGTCTGGCGGAAGCCAGCATTGGTCGTCGTGAAGCGCAAGAACAGTGGTGCGCCTGTTTCGACGTTGGCACCGTCTTCGTAGCCGGCTTCCTTCAACAGCGCCTTGCCCTTTTCGGGGTCAAATGCGTAGGTGGTGATGCCTTCGGTGGTGGCTGCCCAGTGTGACTTGGGCAAGAACGTGTCCATCAACAGCCCTTGCTGCTGTTCTTCGGTCAAGAACGGATAGACCGACTTGATCAACTCTGGACGGTTGGTGCAGAATGCAATCGCCTGACGAATGCGCACGTCGCCCAACAGCGGGTGTGGGGTCGTGAACGATGTGTCGGTGACGACTGGGGCGACTGCTTCTGTGGTGGCGACCGGCTCGGCGGTCTCCTTCACCACGACGGTCTCCTTGATGACTTGCACTTCTGGGGCTTGGCCACAGGCTGCAATCATCGGGATGACCAGTGCCGTGATGAACAGCAATCCTGCGCGACGCAGCAATTGTTGCTTCAACATGCGGTTCTCCTTTTTTACTAATCCCTCATTACGTCCACGCCGCTTGTACAGAAAACCACGCAACGGGTACGTCGCGTGTCTACCATCACAAGTTTGAGTATTCGTAAGGTGCATCGTATATGATAATTAGATGAAAGTCAACGCATAACACACTGCAATGCCCAAAATACACCAACTTTGGATGTGTTCGTTTTTGTGCTGTCGACGTCTCGATGGGCTCTGTGGGTGTGCGTGTGACACCGTTCCGCATCCCGATGCGGACAAGCAAAATACAGCCGAACCACCCCACAAATCATGACAATTTGCTTGACACCCCAAACACACCGTGCTACTATTCAAATACGATATCTAGTGACTCCCCCACCGTCCACACCACTATATGTTGTGTCTGGTTGGCTGAATACAGAAGCATTTGGCTTTCTGACGACGTCGCAAAAGTATCCGATGGTATGTAGTACAGGCGTGTATGCGACTGCACTGACTGCCTTCGTTTTTTCTCATTTCCGCTGCTGACAGGGTAAGGGGTTCGACATGACACTGGAAGAAAAAATGGAGCAACCGGCATCGACGTCCAACAGCGACGATGCAGTCCAAGCTCCGACCACCATTCTCAAGCGCGATGGGCGCCGGATGGAGTTTGACGCAGACCGGATCGAAAAGGCAATCACCCGGTGCTTCCAGAGTTTTGGTCGCGAGCCGAACACGGCAGTCACCGAACTGACGCGTCGCGTGGTCAACATTGTGGCCGCCAAGGCGTCCCGTGGGGTCCCTAGCGTCGAAGAAGTCCAAGACATCGTCGAGATGGTGTTGCAGGCTGCCGGCGAATTCGAAGCAGCCAAGCGCTACATCTTGTACCGTGCCGATCGTGCCAAAGAGCGCGAGCGTCGCCCGGTCCCAGACGATGTCCGCACGGCATTTGCCGCTTCGGACGTCTACTTCCCAACCCCGTTGCAGAAGTTCCAGTTCTTCGACAAGTACTCGCGCTTCAACTACGATTTGGCACGCCGCGAGACCTGGATCGAGACGGTCGACCGTTCTGTCGACTACCTGCACGAGCTCGCCGGTGACCGCTTGCCCAGCGAGACGTACCAGCGCATCCGCAAGGCCATCCTCGAGATGCGTGCGATGCCGTCGATGCGCTTGTTGGCCATGGCCGGTCCCGCTGCTCGCCGCAACAACATCGCCATCTACAACTGTTCGTACCAGCCGGTCGAAAGCATCGACTCGTTTGTCGAAGCGTTGATTATCTCGATGGCAGGGTGTGGCGTGGGCTTCTCGGTCGAGAGCAAGTACGTCGAAAACTTCCCCCGCATCAAACGCCAGACGGGGCATGCCCCGATGCACTTCACGGTCGAAGACTCGGCCGAGGGCTGGGCTGATGCGTTGCGCTTTGGTATGCAGACGTGGTTCGATGGCGGCGATGTGCGCTTCGACCTGTCGGGTCTGCGCGCTGCTGGTATCGCCCTCAAGGTCAAGGGTGGTCGTGCGTCTGGCCCCGAGCCGTTGCGTGTGACCCTCGACTTCATGCGGCGCCGGATCCTGTCCCGCCAGGGCTCGTTCTTGCGGCCCATCGACGCCCACGACATGATGTGTGTGGTCGGCAACGCGGCAGTGTCGGGCGGTGTCCGCCGTACGGCCATGATTTCGCTGTTCGATCCAGACGATGCCGAAATGCTTTCGTCCAAGAGCGGCGACTTCGAGCGCGACAACAGCCACCGCTGGAACGCCAACAACTCGGCCGTCTGGCCAGTCGGCGGCCTCACCCAGCAGGCCTTTATCCATCAATTCATGGAAATGGTCGACTCCGGTCGTGGCGAGCCCGGCATCTTCAACCGTGAAGGCGCCAACACGATGAAGCCTGCCCGCCGCAAAGAAGCCGAGTTCGGCACCAACCCGTGTGGCGAAATCAACTTGCGCCCGTGGCAGTTCTGTAACTTGACCGCCGCTGTGGCCCGTGTCGACGACACCTTCGAATCACTGCGCGAGAAGGTCGAAGTCGCCACCATCATCGGCAGCATCCAGTCGATGGCAACCAACTTCCCCGGTCTGCGGCCACAGTGGCGCGCCAACTGCGAAGAAGAGCGCCTCCTCGGTGTCGACATCACCGGCCAGATGGACAGTGCCGCTGCCCAGGATCCACAGTTCAAACGCCAGCTGCGCGAGATTTCGATCGAAGTCAACCGTGCGACCGCCGCTCAACTGGGCATCAATCAGTCCGCTTCCATCACCTGTGTCAAGCCGAGCGGCAATTCGTCGCAACTCTTGAACTGCGCCAGCGGTCTGCACCCACGCTGGGCCCCGTACTACATCCGCAACGTGCGCGTGTCGATCCACTCACCCATCTACAAAGTCTTGCGCGATGCCGGCGTCCCCATGGACCCCGAAAACGGCCAGACCGTCGATAACGCCACCACCTGGGTCGTCCACTTCCCCATGAAGTCCCCAGAGGGCGCCACCACCCGGGCCGATGTCAGCGCGTTGCAGCAGTGCGAGTTCTGGTTGCAGAACAAACTCTTCTGGACCGAGCACAACCCGTCCGTTACCATCACCTACAAGCCCGATGAGGTCTTGGAACTGATGAAGTGGGTCTGGGAGCATCGCGAACAGGTCGGCGGCATGTCGTTCTTGCCCAGCTTCGACGCCAATTACGCCCAGATGCCGTACGTCGAAATCGAAAAGGAAGAATACGAGCGCCTCGCCGCCGAATTCCCCGAAATCGACTTCTCGAAGGTCTGGCGCTACGAAGAGAACGACCTCACCAACGCTGCCCAAGAGCTCGCCTGTGTCGGCGGCTCGTGCGAAGTCTCGCTCACCTAGACACCCCCGTCCCCGACGACCCGGTACGCATACGCGTACCGGGTTTTTTGTGCAATGTGTATCTGCGACGAGCACCAACGAGATAGGACTGCAACGGTCAGTAATGGAGCGGTGCATGCTCCGTGGGGCAGCGCGCGAATAATCGGATTGGGCCTGACAGAGCACACACCGCGTGCATTGCGTGCATGCGTGAATCGTGGCAAGATGACGGTGCACAAGAAAGGAGCAAGTCCATGAGTGTCAAGTTTGGCGTGTTTGTTCCACAGGGCTGGCGGCTGGATCTGGTCGAAATCGACAATCCGCTGGCACAGTACGAAGCGATGACTGCGGTAGCTCGGCGCGCCGAGGCTGCGGCCTTCGATTCGATTTGGGTCTATGACCACTTCCACACCGTCCCCACCCCCGAGATCGAAACGACCTTCGAATGTTGGTCCATCACCGCAGGCCTCGCGCGTGACACCAAGACCATCAAAATTGGTCAGATGGTCACCTGCAACGGCTACCGCAACCCCGCATTGTTGGCCAAAATCGCTTCGACGATCGATGTGATGAGCGCAGGCCGTTTGCTGTGTGGTTTGGGAGCCGGCTGGTACGAGCACGAGTGGCTGGCGTATGGCTACGGCTTCCCCGAGATTCCCGAGCGCATGCGGGCCTTCCGCGAAGCAGTCGAGATCATCATCAAAATGTGGACCGAAGAAAAGCCTACCTACGCAGGTAAGCATTACACCATCAACGGTCCCATCAACGAGCCCAAGGGCATTCAGACGCCACACATCCCACTCTGGTTGGGTGGCGGTGGCGAAAAGGTGACCTTGAAGTTGGTTGCCAAATATGCACAGGCATGTAACGTCGGTGGCGGCAATCCCGAGACGGTGGCCCAGAAGCTCGCCATCCTCAAAGAACATTGCGACACCCTCGGCCGTGACTACAACGCCATCACCAAGAGCACCAACATCAACGTCTTTATGCTCGAGAAGGGTGAAGACGCCGAGAAAGCTACTCTCAAGGTGCGCACCGCCTATAACGGTGCCGTCACGCCGCTCGAGGACTACAAAAAGAACGCCGTTGTCGGCACCGCTGACGTGGTCGAAGCCAAGATCGAGACGTTGGTGTCAGCAGGTGCCGATTACATCATCGGATACCTGCCACGGGTCGCCTACGAGCAGGATCGGGTCGATCAGTTCGCCGCTGTCGTCAAGAAGTATTCCTAGCTCCTGTTGGTAACCCCCGCAGTGTTCGTCAGAACACTGCGGGGGTTTTTGTGTGGACACGTATACAAAAAAACCACCCCATCACACGATGGGGTGGTTGGACCAAGGAAGAGAACTATTCTGGTGTATCGGTCTTCTTCTTGGCAGGAGCGCGTTTGGGTTTGGCGGGAGCGTCGGCTACACTCTCCTCGGCCTCA
>CANHPK010000032.1 GCA_947462525.1 Roseiflexaceae bacterium
CTGACGCGCTCCGAAGACTTTTTGTCGACGACCCCGACCCCAGCAACCATTATTGAGTTGACTATCGCCGCCAAAAAAGACGGCACGTTGGTCGCTCTTGATGCCGTTGCAACGCTCGATAACGGCGTCTTTCCATTCACCATTGGTGGCATCTTGGGGATTTTGTTGGGCGGCTATTACAAATGTGATAACGTGCGCATTCTGTGCCGTGAGGTCTTGACGCACAAGCCACAAGGCGGTGCATACCGCGCGCCGGGCGCACCATCAGCCACGTTTGCCATCGAATCGAGCATCGACGAACTGGCTATCCAGCTGGGTCGTGATCCGCTCGAGTTGCGCATGCAAATTGGCGTGGACGAAGGCGACCGGATGGGCAACGGCGACAAATGGCCGAACATCGGTCTCAAAGCATGTCTGATGGCCGTACAAAATCACGAAATGTGGAAGACACGTACCACCGAATCCAATACCGGCTGGGGTCTCGCCGTCGGCGGTTGGCCCTGCGGTATGTCGCCAGCGGCTTCGGTCTGTCGCGTTGACAGCGATGGTGCAGTGCGCATCCACGTCGGTTCGGTCGACATCTCGGGTGTCAATAGCTCATTGGTGCTCGTTGCTGCCGAAATCCTCGACGTCAGCCCTGACCGCATCCAACTGATCCAAGGCGACACGCTGACCGGCCAGCGCGCTGGTCCGAGCGGTGGCAGTCAGACCACATACAGTGTGTCGGGTGCAGTCGCTGCTGCCGCCACCGCGGTACGCACCAAACTACTCGAAACAGCTGCAGATCACTTCGAAGCCAGCCCGGCTGACCTCGAACTCGTCAACGGCGTCGTGAGTGTCAAAGGATTCCCCGACAAAGCAATGGAAATCGGTGCCATTGCCGAACTCGCCGAGAACAAAGCAGGCGGGAACGGTCCTATCGTCGGCGAAGGTACCTCGGCGGTGTCCGAAAACGCTCCGGGATTCGTGGCCCATCTTGCCAAAGTGCATGTCGACCCCGACACCGGTCATGTCACCCCGTTGCGCTATTTGGCAGTCCAGGATGTCGGCTTTGCCCTCAATCCGACCCTCGTCGAAGGCCAGATCCATGGTGGTGTGGCTCAAGGACTCGGTTGGGCATTGCACGAGGCAATGATTTATGACGAATACGGCCAACTGTTGACGGCCAGCTTCATGGATTATGATTTGCCTGGCTTTGAAGTTCTGCCAGACATTGATGTCGTCTTGGTAGAGAACAAATCACCATTCGGGCCATTTGGCGCTCGTGGTATCGGCGAACCGCCGATTACGGCCGGTGCTGCTGCGGTTGCCAATGCGGTGCGCAATGCAGTAGGCGCACGTGTTACAGACTTGCCTCTGCGTGCAGAACGTGTCTGGCGTGCACTCCACGACGCCAAGTAAGCGCTGCTGTTTTTCTCTATCTGCCGAAGATGTGTACTCGTGCGCATCGGTTCAAGATCGTGTTGAATCCCCCGAATCAGAACGACCATCCACACTCGTGGATGGTCGTTCTCTTTTTCAGACTTTTCGGTGGCGTCTCACTGTAACCCGGCTGATCCGTATGTGATGAACGCTCCCAAGAGAAGCCCATCTCAGTGTCCTCGTCAAACTCCTATGTATACCGAGCTGCTCGGTGGCGAGTGCTGTGATGCACCGGAGCCACTCGGTGTGGGTTGGTTTGTGCGCCAATCACACACATCGATATTTCGTACTAT
Source organism: Roseiflexaceae bacterium (assembly GCA_947462525.1). Lineage (GTDB taxonomy): Bacteria > Chloroflexota > Chloroflexia > Chloroflexales > Roseiflexaceae > UBA965. The sequence goes on from CANHPK010000032.1 coordinate 1,716, forward strand.
ACTTTGACAACCTCGTACGTGTACCCAAGACTATAATCAAATGTGTGGAGCGAAGGTTGCCTACCCGGCAAAGGAGACTCGCATGGTGCTTCGTGATGATTCAAATCGCAGCGTGGTCCGAGGCCTTGCTCGCTTGCAAGGCACTTTCAAAACATATCGAGTAGGAATGTTGGAGCTCGCTGTCATAACGGCAGTGTGGTTTCTTCTCTTCGGGCAAAGTTGGGACTCTGTGCGCATCCCCGTGGGTGGGGAATATGCACGAAGCATGAACTCGTTCTATTTTTGGGACATGCTCCGTTCATGTGGTTCGTGTGCGTTTTGGAACCCAAATGGCGGCGGCAAACCAGTGCTGGCAGATCCGTACGGGTCATTCATGCACCCCATCAGTGCCATAACCAGCCTTTCAGTCGGGGCACTAGGTGGCGCATCACTGACGCTTGCGTTGGCTTTTTTGATGATTGGATTGGCCAGTTATTGGCTGGCTGTCGCACTTGCAGTCCATCCCCTCGTGCGCGTTTGGTTTGCGCTCGCTTCAATGCTCGGTGGGCACATCACCAGCCGCCTAGAACTCGGTTCGGTAGGGATGCCGCTCTCACTCGCAGCGTTGTGGCTGGCGTTTGCCGCGTTGGTTTGGTACGGTGTGCGCCCATCATTTTGGCGCATGCTGCTCGCGGCAGTATGTGTGGGGACATTGATGCTTGCTGGCCAGCTGTATTATCAGTACTTCTTCGTGCTCAGCGCTGGTGTGTGTTGGTATTTTGCCTGGCGCATAGGCTATTCCACCCGGCACCCACGCCTTCGTTTCGACGTGTTGGTAGGCTCCGTCATCGTTTCACTCTTTGCCAGTCCCCTACTGATCAACATGGTCATGACGATGGGTATGTACGAAAAAGAAGCCGACGCTGCCATGCCGTATGCAGTACCATTGAGCACGCAGATTATTAACTTCTTGCTCCCTGATCATGTGATTTCGCGCGCAGACGGGCTGAATCCTTTCCCCTACGTATGGGCCTATGCAACCTACATCGGGTTTACCCCGGTCATCGCCACTGTGCTTGGCTTTCGCTGGCTGACAGTCCCCACACACCGACGGTTCGGAGTGTTTGTTGCGGTGATAGGGGCTTCAGCGATGGTGTTGGCGACGGGGGTCTTTTCGAAGCTCTTGAATGGTCTCAATATCACGGTGATAACGGATATTGCGAGTGGCTTCCGTTGGATTGCAATCTACAACGGGGTTGCAGGGCTCGCATTCTTGACGTTTGCTGCGTTGGTTTTTCATGCTTTTTTGACCAATCACCACATTGGTACGGCATGGCTGCAACGGCTATTTTCGTGGCTGCAGGCAACAATACGATTCGATGTTCGCATCATGCTCATCGGACTGGTGGGGGTATTTCATCTGTTGGGGGTACACGAGTTCAGCAAACCGCTAGTCAGTTCTTTCTCGATAACCGAACCACGTATCAACACCATGATCGGCGACCTCGCCAGCCAACCGCCTGGCTATGCGAATGTGCCCGATTGGATGTTTCTTGCAGCCATGGAGAGTAGTATTACGACACTCCCTGCACCGCTTGGGATTATCATCAAGGAACATCCGTTTCCTCCACCGAAGTATGAGTTTGCAACGAAGAAGCCCGAAGCATTTGCCACAAGTCTGATTGCGTCCTACGAAGACGACTGGGCGTTGTATCGCAACGAAAATCCCGATGCTGCCTATGCTGCAGTAATCGATGCATCGGGTGCAATCACACCATGTGCCCACTCCAAAAACGGTGGCCAGATTGAGGTCAGCTGTACCGCAGTGCCTGATGGCGTACTGCGCGTGTATGAGTTCGGTTTGCGGGGGTGGACGGCTACCGTTGATGATGGGCGTACCGGTGCCGTCCCTGAGGGTGATTGGCTACGTATGCCGTTGACTGCAGGTAATCACCGCGTGTCTTTCTCTTATGCACCGTGGTATGCCTGGGCAGGACTCTTCATGTTGATGGTGCCGTGGGTGCTGGTAATCGGCCTGTGTGTCATTAATTACCGACGTCCAGCAACGTTTGTCTGACGTTGGTGCACGAATCGCATCGCACCCTTGCTGCCCACGATTCGTTCTGTCAGTATCTTGCGTATCTGCGGAAGCATTGTGTCAAACAGACTGCTCTGACCGAGTTCAATGGAGACCATACATGCGTTCATTGACTCCGCAGCTACAACGGATCCTGGCTATTGCGATGGTGTGCGGGACCCTAGGCGTTTCGCTGGCAATGCCGTTTTTTGATTTTTCAACGATACAAACGGGTCGAGAATTCCCTGTGCACATTCACGCGCTGTACAGCTGGCAACAGCTCAAAAAGTGTGGATTCTGTATGCTGTGGAACAACCATGGCGGTGGGGCACCCTTTTACGGGGATCCATACACCGCTGCCCAACACCCTATCGTCGCGATCGCCACGATACTGACGAATCCGCGGGCTGCAGCCAATATCACAATCATCTATGCAATCGCTCTCATGGCCGTTTCTGGCCTTTGGTATGCACAGCTCTATGGTTTGCGGACGCTCCCAACGGTGTGGCTGACCTGCATGTTGATGGCTGGCGGACACCTCTTGACGCGGATTGAGGTCGGTTCGATTGCCTTACCGTTGGCTGTTGCGTCGTGGACCAGTGCAGTCGTTGCTGTCATCGCCTGGACCCGACTGCCGAGTATGCAACGCATGCTCCTCATGTCACTGGCAATCGCTGGGTTGGCATTGGCAGGGCAGGGGTACTTTCAATTGCTTTTTGCGTTCTGCTGTCTCCCATTGCTCTGGGATGCACTGATGCGAATCGGGAATCGTCTCGTCGCGCGATCCGTTCTGTCGGTCGGCGGCATGGTGCTGCTCCTGACCCTGCCTGTTGTCGTGTCGTACCTGCTCTATGGGCATTTGATGCAAAAAGAAGGCGATCTCGACGCAGCTGCGCCCCCGCAGCTTGCTGAGTTCTTCTTACACCTTATCTGGACCGCTGATACGTCTGCACACCAAGAGCTGCTGTATCCCTACTTGTACCGCAACACCGTCGGCCCGGTTACCATCCTGTTGGCAGTTGTGGGAGTGGCTCTCTTGGGACGTCGGCAGTCAACGCACGATGATACGGTAACGACACCAGCGCCGTCTACTGTTTGGCTGTGGATTCTCGTGCTCACGGCAGTACTCTTCTCGGGAGCTCTGCAATGGGGGTTGCGTGCCACTGGTATTGCAGTGTTGGTCACCTGGGCCTCGTATCTCCGCAACGTGCTCGTCGTTGGAAGTGCCATCGCCGTGGTGGTGATTGTGCTGAGTGCGCACGGGTATGCCGCCATTGAAGCAACCTCTCGCGGGCATGCGGTAGGACAGCGTCTGCGCTCTGCAGGGGTGCTCCTGCTCCTCGTGTGGCAAGTATGGATGGTGCGTTCGACCGTGATGGAGTACGTCTCGCTCACCCCATACCAAAGCGATTCTTCTGGTGTGATGGCGGCGCTCGCAGATGATCCAGTCTCGTATCTGAATGTGCAAACGGACATGCAGTATCTCGATGTGTTGGAATCACCACACAAGAACTTTTGGAATTTGTTCTACCCGTATCATCCTCGCGGCAAGCCGGCCATTGAGCCGCGGTTTCTGTTGTCGACAGAAGAAGCTGATCCAAGCGTGGGCTGGGATCCACAGAATAGCTATGCAGAATGGATGCTGTATGCCCGTCAGAATGCGACAGCTCAGTATGTGCAATTGTCCGACCCTGCACAACTGGCGCAAGACGCATGTACCGTTAACGCCACAGCAGGAACGATAGATCTGGCGTGCACCGTCCGAACGGCGACGGATGTATCGATCCAAGAATACGCGTTCCCTGATTGGGTGGTGACCGTCGACGACCGGGCGGCACCGTTGGTACCCGACCCCTTCTTGCGAGTCACTATTCCGGCCGGTACGCATCATGTCGTGTTTCGCTATCGACCGTGGCTGGTTATTTCTGCGGCTATCCTCGCGGTGGGCGCGTGGGGAGTGACAATCGTGGTGACTGCGCTCCTCTTGCGTCGTGCCCGGCAGTCGTCTGTGCCGTAGACGAGTGCATGTTACACGGCCTGAGAAGAGGGTGTTTTTGTGTAGCCAGATTATTTTGCAATGTGTACTTTGACGTTGTTTTCGCCACTGAGGAGGTTGAGCACAAACGTGGTCAAAGAGATAACCACTGCGCCGATGAGTGCCGTAAAGAATGTTTCGATGTGGAAATCGATGCCGAAATATTTTGCCAAATCGGCAGTAATCAGCAACAACACCCCATTGATGATCACAGTAAACATACCCAGTGTAAGAATAATCATTGGGCAAGTGATGAGGGTCAAAATGGGACGAATGAGCAAATTAATGACGCTGTATATCATGGCGATGATGCCGATTTCGTACCCGTTGCCACTAAATGTTATGCCGGGAACGAGCGAAAATGCCGCAAAAATCGCCAAACTCGTAATCAACCATTGCAGGATGTAGCGCCGGAGTGTTTGTATGCTGTTTTCTTGGTGTTCCATGGGTTCCCCTAGCTGGTGCGACGACTGGCCAGTTCACGACCGTAGGCTTCGATGTCGTCATAAAATCGTGAGCGTTTCGCAGCCTTGCTACTACTGACGCTCGATTTCTTGCCACGGTTGCTGGCACTGCGCTCACGACACCACGAGACGTACAATCGCTCGGCTGCGCGGGTGACGGCCACATAACAGAGTCGCCGTTCCTCTTCGATACCTTCAGCGGTTGCCATGCTTCGTTCGTGTGGCAGCACACCCTCTTCGAGCCCGCAGACGAACACAAATGGCCATTCCAATCCTTTGGCAGCATGAATGGTCATGAGTTGTACCTGGTCGCGCTCTTCGTCGCCGTCGTCGGTGTTGGTCATGATGGCAATGTACTGCATGAACGCTTCGATGTCGTCGTGTTCGTCTGCGACCATGAGCAATTCGTCAATGTGTGCTTTGGCGTCCTCGTACTTCTCGGGGTCTTTGGCATGGAGTGCTTCGAGGTAGCTGTGGTAATTGGTCTGATAGATGACATCTTCGATGACCTCGCGCGGCGGCGAATGGCGCTTGAGGTGGCTCCGCAACCGACCGAGAATAGTTCCCAGCGCTTTGGCTCCCGCACGGGCTTTGTCGTCGAGCTGGGCGAGGATCATGACATCGGCCAACACATCAGCGATAGCGAGATTGCGCCGAGCTGCCTCGACGCTAAAGATTTTGAGTGGCTTGGCACTCAGCCCACGCTTGGGGGTGTCTGCAATACGTGTCAACGCCATGTTGTCGCGGCTGTTGACGGCCAACCGGACATACGCCAGCAAATCGCGTATGACGGCGCGGTCGTAGAAGCCTTGTTGGCCCTTGAGCTTGTAGGGTAACTTGTGCATCCGGAGTGCTTCTTCGAACTGCCGACTCATGTGTTTGGACCGGTACAAAATCGCAAAATCTCGGGCTTGTCGACCTGCCACTGCGACATCACCGAATGCCCCGCCATCGGGCGACCCGGCGTGGACCATGGCAGCGATTTCGTAGGCGATTTTGTCGGCTTCTTCTTTGCCGTTCTGGTACTCCAAAAAGACCACACTGCGCTCACCCTCATAGCTCCGTTGATGCGCTTTGAGCTGCATGGGTAACACCAAACGACTGGGCCGAATGACGGCATAGGCGGCATCGAGGATGGCCTGCCGGCTGCGGTAGTTGGTTTTGAGTTCGATGATGGTGGCACTGGGGAACGTCTCGCCGTAACGCGAAATAATCGTGTGATCCGCATTGCGGAATCCATAAATCGATTGCATTGCGTCGCCGACGACAAACAGCGAGCGCGGCCGACTGCCCACGGGCTCGCTGAGGACGCGGATGAGGCTGAACTGGCTAGGGTCCGTGTCTTGATATTCGTCGACGAGCAGATGCTTCCAGCGCTTCTGGACTGCGTCGAGGATGTCTTCGTGCTCACTCAACAGTCGATAGGTAATCTGGATGAGATCATCAAAATCGAGTGCGTTTGCCTCGGCCAACAAGCCTTGATAGTGGCGGTAGCGCAGGGCAACCCACGAATCGTTGGCGTTTTCGGCCTGAGCCAGCAACATGCGTGGGGTCTGCAACCGGCTTTTGGCACGCGAGATGCGCCGCATCAAATCGTCGACCTCGGTCGCTTCAGGTGATGGCTCTGGGGCTGCATCGATGGATTGTTGGGCGAGTTGCTCTTGCTCGTCACCCGAATAGATGCTGAAGTTGCGTGTGTAATGCCCGATTTTTCCCTCGATGTGGGCCCGTAGAATCTGCACACAAATCGAGTGGAAGGTGCCGGTCGTGAGTTGTTTGACCTGTGTGCCCAACACGCTCCGCAACCGCGAGCGCATCTCTTTGGCGGCTTTGTTGGTGAAGGTCAACGCCAAAATGCTGCTCGGGTCGATGCGATGCTGCTGCACCATGTGTGCGATACGCAACGTCAATACGCGAGTTTTGCCACTGCCAGCACCGGCTTTGAGCAAGATCGGCCCGATTGGGGCAGTCACGGCAGTCTGTTGTTCGGCATTCAGGCCAGCCAAGTAGTTCACAGGTGGGGCGTCTCTCTACCGTAGGGGGATGGCTCAGAACATCGATGCTTGATGCTCTGGTGGGGAATTATCCCATATCGGCTGGTACTCCGGCAATACCTTTGTCAACGCCTGATGGAACAGATGCAAATGAGCCGGTGAATGGTCCTCGGTCGGGCAGTGCATAAAGAAATACGTATGTATCCCCGTTCGCTCCCATTGGGCGATACGTACCGCCCATTCGTCGAGATAGCGCGCATTGGCGGTTGCATGCGGATGACTGATATACCGCACGAGTGCGAGGTCAGCGCTGACCCACGGGTCGAGTGGGATGTCGGGCTTGTGGTCGCGGGCGCTGTCGAGATCTGCGTCGGCACCCGGCAGACCTGGTTCGTCGAGTGGGCGCACATCCATGATGCAGTGCCCGACCGCGTGTGCCGCGAGCAGTTCTTGGAGCACGAGTCGACCGCGGGGCGTATACCAGCTCGGATGCCGTACTTCGACTGCGAGCCGCAGATGTGCAGGCCAGCTCGTGAGCCACTGCGCCAAGTCGTCGATGTGGCGCAGGCCAAATCGCGGTGGGAGCTGCAGAAAATACGGACCCTGACGCGTTCCCAACGGCTGCATCCGCTCGAGGAACTGGTCGCGGAGGTCGACGGTATCTGCGAAGGTGGCTGCGTGGCTAATGAGTTTGGGGATCTTGCAACAAAAGCGAAATGACGATGGTGTTTCGGCGGCCCACTTGGCGACCGTCGTGGTGCTCGGGATTGCATAGAACGTTGCATTCCCTTCGACGGTTGCGACCCGTTCGCTGTAGCGTTGCAGAAACGCCGTAGCAGGCGTCCCTGTCGGATACAACGACCCGACCCAGCTTTTGTGTGCCCAGACTGCGCAACCGGTACGAATGGTCATGGGAGCCCCGTTGCCTGATCGACGTCTACCCAGGCGGCATTTGCTTCGGCAGAACGGGTCATGGCGGTCAGTACGGCGAGTGCCGCAACACCGTCATTGATGGTTGCAGCCCGCACGCCCTGATTGCCGCGAATGGCTGCACAAAAGCCTTCGATTTGGCGCCGATACGAATGCCCGTCTGCACCGAGCGGCCGATGATACTGTGCATCGGTGCTGGTAAACACCTCGACGTCGCTACTCTTGAAAAACCATGGGAGGTATGTTTTCGCCTGTATCGACCCATGTTGGCTGTAGAGGTGGAACCCCTCGTGATGGTCCCCTTGGATGGTCACCGTCAAATCGAGATGCCCCACAGTGCCATCGGCGAAGGTCACTGCACTGTACCAACAGCGTGCTCCTTCGACGGTGTGATATTGCGTCTGCACGCGGACTATCGGTCCACACATATACCGTGCTGTGTCGACGAGATGGCTCCCGTGGGTCAACAGCAGGTAGCGGCGCCGGTCTGTTTTGGGATCCAGCGCGGGGCGGAGGGTGTCATCAGCCGTGACAAATGTCGGCTGTAGGTTGTCGGTCGCTGTATAGCGGAGGTGTGAATCACAATACCAGCCGCGATAGGCGATGCGCTGGCCAAGGGCACCCCAGGCC
>CANHPK010000033.1 GCA_947462525.1 Roseiflexaceae bacterium
CGATAGGGCGGTAGCTCCACGCTGCATCACCTGCTTGCGCAGCAACGAGATGGAAGCGTTTGCCGTCGTATGCGGTACTCCATGTTGGGCCTTGGGCTTCTGCCCAATTGACCATGGTGAAGTTGTCTTCAAACAGGATCGAAGGATCGGGTGTTGGGGTCACTTCCATGGATTCGGCCGTCGGGGTGATGCGTGGGGTCCGGGTGACGGGGGCGGTCGGCGTGGCTTCGATAATGGTTGCGGTCGCATCAGGAGTTGTTGGGCTCGCGAAGGTGCCAAAAACCCAGACGAGTGCCACCGTGACCAAGACAATCGCCACGATGCTCACGGTCAACCAACTCGTGCGCCGGATACTCTCGTACGGCATGGTGAGTTGCCGTGCATTGATTGCAGATTCGGTGCTGTTGAGCAACGATGCGACGTCTCGGTAGAACGGATTGAGCTGTTGTAATCGGCGCAACACTGCGACTGCTTGTATGAGCCTGCCCGCATTGATGTGCGCGAGCGCTGTTTCGTAGAGTTCGCCTTGATGGTCACGTTGGGTGAGTGGACCAGTGGGCACAGGCATCGAATTACGCCCAATGCCACCACCGGGCATGGTCATGTTGTAGTTTTCTCGAAGTTGATCATCACGGAGCACGCGGAACGCTTCGTTGATGCGTTGGCTCCGTGCCCGGGCGTATGACTTTTCTTCGTCACTTGCCCGCATGAAGCGGTCTGGGTGATAGATGGCGATTTCTTGGCGAAATGCCTTCTTTATTTCATTTATGGACGCACCACGTGCGACATTGAGTATCTGGAAGTGGTCGAATTGTTCGAAATCTAAACCTGGCACAGAACGCCCCCCTGTCAAACCTAACCCGTATTTTACCATAGACTGCGTGTATCGCCGAAAAGCACCGTACGTGTATCTACGTACGGTGCTCCTCAGTGCGTTTTTAGTCCATATAATCGAGCAAAAATCGGCTGGTACGGAGTTTGCGCAGGGCTTTGACTTCGATTTGACGGATCCGTTCGCGCGTGACGTTCAATTCTCGGCCCACCTCTTCGAGCGTCCAATTATGACCATCTTCAAGGCCGAATCGGAGCTGCAGAACGCGCCGTTCTCGTTCGTTGAGGCGAGAGAGGACTTCGAGCAACTGTTCGCGGAGCAGGTGATTGGTAGCGACATCCGCAGGCGCGAGGGCGCGCACATCTTCGATGAAGTCGCCGAGATGACTATCTTCTTCGGTACCGACGGGAGTCTCGAGCGAGATCGGTTCCATCGAGGTTTTGCGGATAACGCGGATGCGGTCGACGGTTATCCCCAATACCTCGGCGAGTTCGTCGTCTGTCGGGTCACGACCATGGACTTGGACCAGGCGCCGGGTCTCGCGCATGAGTTTGTTGATGGTTTCGACCATGTGCACGGGGATGCGGATGGTCCGGGCTTGGTCGGCGATGGCGCGGGTGATTGCTTGGCGAATCCACCACGTTGCATAGGTCGAAAATTTGAACCCGCGGCGATGATCGAATTTTTCGACCGCCCGGATGAGGCCGACGTTGCCTTCTTGGATGAGGTCGAGGAGTTGCAAGCCGCGTCCGATGTATTTTTTTGCAATCGAAACAACCAGGCGCAGATTCGCCGAGGTCAGGTGTTCGCGTGCTTCTCGGCCACGCAGGATTTGCGCTCGCCACGCACGCGCGGTCGTGCGACATTCGTCAGGTTGCACCGGTTGGACCGCAAATGTGTGTTGCCAATCTGGTGAAAGCACGGCTATTTTTGCTTCGATGTCACTGACCATGCGGGTGGTCAACGTCTGCACTGCGTGCGTGAGTTCGGGTTCGGGCGACGCGAGCAACAATTCGATGTGGCCGAGTGAATCGTTGGGTAGTGCGGTTGTGACGGGGAGTCGTGCGATGAGTTGCTCGAGCAGTTGGCCGGCTTCGATGGCCCGTGCGTAGGCTTGTTCGGCGCGCGAATTCAAGAGTTTGATGCTGCCGATTTCACGCAGGTAGAGGCGAACCGTGTCATTGAAGTTGACACTCTGCAAATCTGGACTGGCGTTTTCGGCTTCTGCGTCGTCGTCTGGGTGTGCGTCACTATGCAACGTGTCGTGCAGACGTTCCGTAAATGTCGTGGGTTGATCTGGCGTATACTCGGGAGCAGGTATCGTCATGGGGTTCAATAGTTCGTGTGCGACGAGATCCAATCGCTCTGCGATGGGAGTGGGCACAAGCGGGTCGTTGACCATCGTGAACAAGACGCTTTTGGGGAGCGTCCAACGCAGGATATCGATGATACGACGCGCTTCGGTTGCCCCGGCTTCGGTATCGCTCAGGGGGGTAAATGCGACATCCTCTTCATCGACCACGGCGACAACTGCGTCGTCAAGCGTGTCGGGTGCGTCGAGCGGGATGTGTTGTGCGGATTGCGGATCTGCTTGGTGTTCGGATGGGGTGTTCGCCATGAGTCCCGCCCTTATGTGTTCGAATGACGTGTGTGTAGGTCGTCGAACGTAGAACTCCGTTTGGGGGTTATCAGTCTATTGAGGTACTGCTGAATATCAGCGACGCGCGCATAGAGCGTGTCAGCTTCGGCGTCGTCGACTGTTGATGCCAACATCCGCGGCAGTCGTGTATTCCATCGTTTCGCTATTTCTCGTTGGACGATTGTAACACACTCCATCGCTTCGCTTGACACGAGGTATTCTTTGGGGAGTTCGACCGATCGTCCGAGGTGTTCGGCGCGGTGGCGGAGCGGCTCAGGGAGGGTCGCAAGCCATTGCAGCACATCCCCATCATGTCCAAACGCGTTGCGGGCACGCCATATTTCGCGGAGCTCATCGTCTTCGGCAAAGAGACTGTCCACATCACTGGCGATACATTCTTGGGCATGGGGGAAATCCTGCAAATCGGCAATCAATTTGTGTTGGACCGCTTCCCGGATTTCACTATTGTTGAGCATACAGACCAGCAAATACTCGGCTGCGCGGGCTGCCACCGTGGTTGTGCCGAGCGTCCCATCGCTGCCTGACCGTGGGGAGGCAGCCGAGCGTGGGGTGGGCGGTGCTGGTTCTGGCCGAACGGTGGGCGCGGTGGGTTTGGTGCGGCTCGTCGGTGCTTGGCGGCGTAATTCTCGGCGGAGTATCGTTTCGTCGACACCCAACAGATGTGCAAGTTGTTGGACATAATGTGTTTGCTCGAGTTGGTTACCGATCTGGATGATGAGCGGTCCGAGCCGGTCGAGTGCGCTCCGTTTGTCGGGGAGTTGATCGAGATCCAAGTCACGCGTCAAGACTTGAAAGTAAAAATCCATTGCCGGCAATGCTGTTTCGACCAATTTGGGCCATAGTGATTCGTCGTTTGCCAATAATTCATCGGGGTCTTGGCCATCCGGGAGCTCGATGATACGAATCGTTGCCTCGACCGTGCGACTCCACGACAACACGCCGGAGGGCGTTGGGACGGGTACCAGTGTCGCATCGAGATTATCGTTGAGCGTCTGCAACCCTTTGATGGTTGCTTTGATACCGGCAGTATCGGCATCGAGTGCCAGGTAAATGTTTTTGGTGAGCTTCTTGATGATGTGCACATGTTCGGCGGTGAGCGCCGTGCCGAGTGGTGCAACCACATTCCGAAAGCCGTGCTGATGCAGGGCAATCACGTCTACGTAGCCTTCGACGACGACGACCGCGTCTTGACTCCGGATTGCTTCACGCGCCATGTCGAGGCCGTACAGCACGGCACTTTTGTCAAACAACAGGGTCTGCGGCGAGTTCAGGTACTTGGGTTGCACATCGCCCATGGCCCGCCCGCCATACGCAATAATCAGGCCTTTGGCGCTCCGGATGGGGAACATGACCCGTCCACGGAAGCGATCATAGTGCGACCCATCGTCGCGTCGGATCGCCAACCCGGCCGCCACAACCTCGTCTGCGGCGTAGTTTTGTTTGACCGTCAGGTAGTCAAACAGCCGGGTACGCTCGTCGAGGGCATAGCCAATCTGGAAGTGCTCGAGCGACCAGTCGTTGATGAGCCGTTTGGCGACGTACGCCCGTGCATCTGCGCCATGGGGTGATTTGACGAGCATGTGCTGGAAGTACCGAGCGGCCGCTGCATTGATCTCGCCCAGGCGTTCAGCAACGTGGTCGCGCTCGTCGTCTTGGGCGGTGCGCGGGGTGAGTTCGATCCCGGTGCGCTGTGCAAGGAGTTCGAGGGCTTCGCGGAATTCGATCCCCTCGCTCCGCATCACATAGTCGAACGCCGTCCCTGAGGCTTTGCATCCAAAGCAGTGAAAGCTCTGTGATTCGGGATATACCGTAAAGGCAGGCGTGCGTGTGTTGGCATGGAACGGGCAAAATCCCACAAACGAGCGGCCCGTTTTGCGGAGTTGTACTTTGGCTGCAATCAGCTCGACGATGTCGATGCGGTCTTTGATTTGTTCGATGACACTGTTGTTGGTCATGTATGCGTCTATCCCAGACGTCGTCGTGTGGTTACCCGCCCCAGGTGCGCGGGATGTAGATGTCTTGGAAGATTTGGGTAGCGTATCGATCAGTCATCCCGGCGACATAATCGACGACTGCTTGGCGCAGTGGCTCGTCGCGTTTTTTGACGTTCGCCATGATGTCGGCAGGGATGCGTTCGGGGTGATTCATGAAGTGGGTATAGAGCAAATGGATAATCAAATCGACTTTGTGATCTTCGGTTTTGGCAGCCGAACCGAGGTAGACATTTTGGTACATAAACTCGCGCAGGCTGTTGGTTGCAGACAGGACCGTTGGGCTCATGGTGAGTTCGAACGGTTCGTGGGCGGGACCATCGCCAGTGGCCCACCAGTTTGTATCGATGAGGTCACAGACCATTGTGTCGATGCGTTGGGCGTGTGTATCACCCAAGACGGCAATTGCATCTGGCGGCAAATCACGCGCATGCAAAATCCCCGCACGCAGGGCGTCGTCGATATCATGGTTGATGTACGCAATCGAATCAGCTATTTTGATGATTTGCCCTTCGAGGGTACTCGCGACCCCCCAGGCTTTGGCGCTGATGTCGCGACGGCCTTTGGAGTGCATATAAATGCCCTCGCGTACAACATAGGTGAGATTAAATCCTGCGCCGTTTTTTTCCATGACTTCGACAATGCGACGGCTCTGTTCGTTGTGCCGGAACGACTCGCCCATTGCATGCGAAAGCGCCGTTTCGCCAGCGTGGCCAAACGGGGCATGGCCAATATCGTGACCCAATCCAATCGCTTCGACGAGGTCCTCGTTGAGGCGCAGTGCGCGACCAATGGTGCGGGCAATCTGCGTTACTTCGAGGGTATGGGTGAGTCGTGTCCGATAGTGATCGCCCAACGGGGCTATGAAGACCTGTGTTTTGTGTTTGAGTCGTCGAAAGGGTTTGGAGTGCAGAATCCGATCGCGATCGCGTTGGAAGCTGGTGCGCACCGGCGATTCTGCCTCGGGGATATCACGCACTGCCTGGGCGCTCCGGGCAGCATGTGGGGAGAGCGCGGTTTGTTCGAGTGCTTCAATCCGTTGACGGACGTGCTGATGCATCATCTGCTCCTTGCCGTGCCACCAGGACCCAGAGTGCCAGCATGCTGATGGCATGCACCACAATCAGGGTGAGGAAGTAGACGGGCTGTCCGGTTTGGCTTGTGACTTCGCGCAGAATGACCACATCTGCAAAACAGGGGATGGCCCCAGGTATCACGGTCAGACACGACTCGACCCGGGCAGCGATAAATGGCGTAAACAGATAAATCGCTGCTACCCACAGCAACACGGTGCGCCATGCCCGGTACCACCCATACAGCAACCCTTGGCCGGACAAGAACGGCACGATCACGAGGAGCCAACGCCGCGACCACTCGTCGAATGGCGATGTTGTGGCGTATATGTACCATGCCGCACCAATCCCCAGTGCCATAAAAAATCCGACAATCGCGTGTTTGCTTGCGGGATGGAGTGCGGGGAGTTGCTCTGTCGCCATGTTGTGCTCGCTGTGTCTCTACCGTGCTGTATGTTGGTCGTATGATAATGCAAAACGACCAGCCCGTGCAGTGCACGGACTGGTCAAGGCTCTGATTTTACTTCGAAAAGTGTTTTGAGTTCTTTTCGATGAAGGTGCGCATATTCTCGGGTACTGAATCATCAGAGTAGATAGCCTCGACCGGACATTCTGGCTCGCACGCGCCGCAGTCGATGCATTCGTCGGGATTAATATAGTACTGGTCAGTGCCTTCGTAGATACAATCGACGGGGCAGACTGACACACACGATGCGTCTTTGGTGCCGATACAGGCCTCGGTAATAACATAAGGCATGGGAATTCTCCTCCATGTGTAATGCGCTCAACGCCGATATGATAGCACAAAAGTGCGTCTTGTAGTGGATTACGCCTCGCCGACCTCGTAACAGACGCGACACCGCGCTTGATAGAGTTCGAGCCCGCCGACAGCGATAACCGGCGCCGAATGCGGTGCTGGTTTGTCGTTGATGAGCCGTTGCGAACGGGTTGCATACGCGCCGCATACGACACAAATGGCAAACAGCTTGTCGACTTGCTCGGCGACCGCCATGAGTTCTGACACAATCGAGAACGGTTTGGCACGGAAGTCTTGGTCGAGTCCCGCAACAATCACCCGGATCCCCCGGTCTGCCAACGTTTGACACCCAGCGACAACCGCTGCAGGGTCGCTTTCGAGGAATTGGACTTCGTCGATAGCGGCAACCGCCACACCCTCCGGTACGTGGGCGACGATTTCTTCGATGCTACCGACGGAGATTGCTGTTATCGTTTGGCCATTGTGGCTGGCCAAATTACCCGTGCGGTAGCGTGTGTCTCGGCGTGGCGTGTAGACGACATGCGATTGTCGCGCCAACCGTACATGATTGAGTCGGCGTAAGAGTTCTTCGGTTTTGCCGCTGAACATGCACCCGCAGATGACTTCGATGCGGCCGCCATTGGGTAACCGGGTCATACGTACCCCCAAGTCGCGATAATCAGCGGTCATCGTACCACACCGGCATCTGTCCCTGCAATGGTCAGCGTGCCTGCCCGGTCAGACCGTCGAGGAGCGCAACCACGTTGTCACCCAGGGCCTCTATGGCATAACCGCCTTCTTGGATGACGACGACCGGGATGCCCAACTGCCGGCAACGAATGCCAATTTCGGTGTAGCAGGCACGCGTCAGGGCGAAGCCGCCCAAGGGGTCCCCACCGTAGGTGTCGAATCCGGCAGAAAGGACCAACGCCGTCGATCCATGTGCGCGGATCGCTGCCAGGGCGTGCTCGATATGCCCCAAATAGGTCGTATCGTCGCACCCGAACGCCAGTGGGATATTGAGCGTCGTACCGAGTCCCGCGCCGCTCCCGTGCTCATCAGCAAACCCCATAAAGTACGGATAACACACATCTGGATCACCATGCAGCGATACAAACAGGACATCGGAACGGGCAGCGAAAATCTGTTGGGTCCCATTGCCGTGATGGATATCGATGTCGAGGACCGCCACGCGTCCTTGTTGGCTGAGGATATCTGCAGCCAGCGCCGCATTGTTGATGTAGCAGTATCCGCCGCACATGTCGCTGCCTGCGTGGTGCCCCGGCGGCCGACAGCGTGCATAGCTGACCATGGTGCCGGCCCGAGCGGCCTGGGCTGCACTCGCCGCCATGCTGGCAGCATCGAGGCTGGCAGTCCATGTACCATCAACAATCGGTGCACTCAAATCGAAGGCATAGTAGCCTGCGAGGGCCAGTGGATTGGTCGAGCGCCGTTCCATCCAACGCACCGCCAATGTACTCGGCAAGACCGCCTCGACTGCGCCACCCGCAGCGCACCAGGCCGGATAGATGGTCGCCAAATAGTCGAGGTAGTCGGCACTGTGGATGCGTTCGAGCATGGCGCGCGTGACCGGCTCGATGGGCGAACGATCGCGATACCCTGCTGCCTCGAGGGCGGCATCGATAATGATGGCGCGTTCGACTGATTCGTACGGTGGGATCAATGCCCCGTCATAAAACTCGTGTGGTGGTGCATGCATGGTATGCACGGAACTGCGAAAAATGCGCATATACCCTCTTGTCTCATTCAGTGTTGTTCCATTGTATGCACTGTGCGTGGTTTTTGCATGGTGCGAAAACCCCAACCGTTGTCTATGCGACGGCCCGCGGACCAAGGACGACGGACCAGCACGGGTGCCACCGCTGTCGTGCATTAGCATATTTGTGCTACTATACAAGCTCAGACGCTCTACCAGACGTGGGAGCATACCATGGCAGGTCCGCAACGCGGTCTCTTTGACCCCAACAACGACAAAAGCACCATCCGTAGTGCTCCCCTTGCAGCCCGCATGCGCCCCAAATCACTCGATGATATGGTTGGTCAGCAGACAATAATCGGTGACGGGCGCATTGTGCGTCGTGCCATCGAGCACGATACGTTGTTTTCGATGATCCTGTGGGGCCCTCCAGGATGCGGCAAAACCACCCTTGCACGGATTATTGCCGAGCATACACAAGCATTTTTCGAACCATTGTCGGCGGTCACCGCAGGCGTGGCAGATTTGCGCCGTGTCGTCCATGAGGCACGCGACCGATTGGGGATGTATCAGCAACGCACGGTGCTGTTTATCGACGAAATCCACCGCTTCAACAAGGCACAGCAAGATGCCATTTTGCCCCATGTCGAAGACGGCACGGTGATTTTGATTGGTGCGACGACAGAAAACCCCTCGTTTGAGGTCAACCCCGCATTGCGCTCTCGCGCACGGATTTTTGTGTTGGAGTCACTGACGGACGACCAAATCGGCGATGTCATCGATCGGGCTGTGAGTGACAGCGAGCTCGGGCTCGCGGCGTTCAAACCGCTCCTCGCCACCGATGCCCGTGGGTATCTCATTGACATGGCCAACGGCGATGCACGTGTTGCACTCAATGCACTCGAAGCAGCGGTTACCGCCAAAGACCCGGGCATCGGCGACAAGCGTCTGATCACCGTGAACGATATGCGTGAGGCGTTGCAGAGCCGTGCTACCAAATACGACAAGAACGGCGAATTGCACTACGATGCCATTTCGGCGCTACACAAATCGGTACGCAGTAGTGATCCTGACGCGTCGTTATATTGGTTAGGGCGCATGCTTGAGGGCGGCGAAGACCCGATGTACGTGGCGCGTCGTCTGGTGCGTATGTCGATTGAAGATATCGGCTTGGCAGATCCCCAAGCGGTTATTATTGCTAATTCCATCAAAGACACGGTGCACTTCCTCGGCCAGCCCGAAGGGGACCTCGCATTGGCCAATTTGGTCGTGTATTTGGCGCAAGCCCCCAAGAGTAACTCGGTCGAAGTTGCCTATATGAAGGCCAAAGTAGACGTCGCCGAAACGCGCAATGATCCGGTACCACTCCACTTACGCAATGCGCCGACGGCGCTGATGAAGGGGCTTGGGTACAATCGCGGCTACCAATATGCCCACGATGCCCCCGATGCCCGGGTGGATCAGGTGCACTTCCCCGAAAATCTCCGTGGTCGGCGCTATTACCAGCCAACCGACCGCGGCTACGAAGTGCGCATTGCAGAACGATTGGCCTGGCGCGAAGACCTCGAGAGTGTCAAGCCGCTGCCCGTGCCAGAGCCCATTGCCCCCCAGGCACGGAGCAAAACCCCCACCAGCGCAGATGGTATGATTGACCCACAAGCGACTGCAGGCGAAGAACCACAAATCCCCGTCGAACAGGACGATCCACCGGTTCGTCCGACCAAACGGGC
>CANHPK010000034.1 GCA_947462525.1 Roseiflexaceae bacterium
CACAATCGGTAACCGCAAACCCACAAACGGTAACCTATAATGCATGCAACAGAAAGTGAGCCCTTCAATGACCACATTGCTCTATCACAGCGACGCATACCTGCGCACGTGCACCGCCACCGTCACTGGCCACAGCACCGAAGGCAACGGCGTCATCCTCGACCAAACAATAGCCTACTGCACCAGCGGCGGTCAGCCACATGATACCGGCACGATCCGTGCAGACGGCCAAGAGTACGCCATCAGCGACGTCAAAAAAACTGCTGACGGCGTCGTGCATCTGCTCATGGGCGAATCACGACCAGCCGTCGGCGCTGCCGTTACCGTGACCATCGATTGGGAGCGCCGCTACCGCCTGATGCGTACGCACACCGCAATGCATCTGCTGTGCGGCGTGGTTTTTCGCGATTACGGTGCCCTGGTGACCGGTGGGAACATGGACATCGACGAAGGCCGGTTGGACTTCGAGATAAGCGACTTTAGCCCAGAACTGGCCCAAAAAATCGTCGACGCCGTCAACGTCGAAGTCGCCGCGGACCGTCCCCTCGCGGTCAATATTTTGCCCCGTGCCGAGGCATTTGCGATCCCCGACCTGATCCGCACCAAAATCAATCTGCTCCCCGAAGGGATCAGCGAGATACGGACCGTCAACATCGTTGGGCTCGATTTGCAGGCGGACGGCGGCACCCATGTCGCACGCACGTCCGAAGTGGGCACGGTGACGTTGCTCAAGACCCGCAGCAAAGGCGCGACCAACAAACGGATCATCGTGGGCTTGGTATGAGCGACAGCAGCATCAATCAATCGATCCAACAGCAATTCGGCGCGGTGGCTGCGAATTACACTACCAGCACGGTGCATGCCAGTGGCGCCGATTTGCAGGGACTGATTGCGGCAGCCGCACTCACCGGCAGCGAACGCGTCATCGACGTCGGCTGCGGCGCGGGTCACGTCACCATCGGGCTGGCTGGGCAGGCTGCCGCGGTGGTGGCCGTCGATTTGACGCCGGCCATGCTCGCCCAAACCCGCGCACAGGTGGCTGCCAAGGGCTTGCGCAATGTGACGGTCGAGGCAGCGGATGCCATGCAGTTGCCGTATCCGGATAGTTCATTCGATGTTGCAGTTTCGCGCTATGCGGCGCATCATTTCGCTGACCCTGTGTCAGCTCTGCGCGAGATTTTTCGTGTCCTCAAGCCGGGTGGGCGGTGGTTGTTGGTGGATGTCGTCTCGCCCGAAGCGCCGATGCCAGACACTTTTCTCAATGCTGTCGAAATCCTGCGTGACCCATCGCACGTCCGCGATCACTGCGTCAGCCAGTGGCTGGCCATGTACGCCGCAGCGGGCTTTGTCGGTCGGCATGAGCAGACATGGTCGGTACGGCTGGAGTTTACCAGCTGGGTCACCCGCATGGCGACGCCCGAGCCCGAGGTTGCGCAGTTGCGGCGCATGTTGGGTGCAGCGCCCGAATCAGTCAAACAGGCACTCGGGATCGAGGCAGATTGTAGTTTTCATATCCCGGTGGCACTCATCAGTGGTGTGGTGCCGCGCTAAGCAGAAAGTATCGGTATGCAGGGTGAGACAACCGGTCGCTGGCAGGCGATACGAAGCGGATTTGTTGCAACGATGATTGTATGGCCAGGGGTGGCGCCGTTTGGGATGGTCTATGCCGTCAGTGCGCTGGCGGCAGGATTGAGCTTTGCCGAGACGTTGGGGATGTCGCTGATCGTCTTTGCGGGTGCATCGCAGTTTACTGCGGTCGGGTTATTTGCGGCAGGTGCCAACCCGATTAGCATTATTGCGGCGACGGCGATTATCAATGCGCGGCATCTGTTGTTGGCGGCCTCGACGGCGTCGTATATTCGGCAGTCGCCCGGCTGGTTGCGGGCGGTGGTGGCCTTCCAGTTGACCGACGAGACATACGCCGTAGGGGTCCAGCAGTTTGAGAAAACCGGCGGGGACGCGTGGTTCCAGTTCGGTGCCAATCTGAGTCTCTACTTCATTTGGGCGCTGAGCACGGTGATTGGCAGCCTGTTGGGCGCACTCATCCCTGACCCCGCCGGCCTCGGGCTGGATTTGATTTTTCCATTGACGTTCATCGCCTTCTTGATGCCCATGGTACGGGACCGCGTCAATCGCTCGGTGGCATTGTTGGCAGCGGGGATTTCCGTGGCGGCGGCGTTGTGGTTGCCGGGGAGCTGGTATGTGTTGTTGGCAGGATTAATCGGGAGCGCGTTCGGTGCCTGGTTCGCCGGCGTGACGCCCAAAACGACACCAAAGGAGCAACTCTGATGCGTATTGCTGATTTTGCACTCGAGCGCTATTTCGCAAAGCACGAGTTTTCGACCCCACACATCCTCTGTAGTTCTGATATCCAAGGCATGGCGATGCGCGATTTGTTGGCCCTTGC
Source organism: Roseiflexaceae bacterium (assembly GCA_947462525.1). GTDB lineage: Bacteria > Chloroflexota > Chloroflexia > Chloroflexales > Roseiflexaceae > UBA965. The sequence goes on from CANHPK010000034.1 coordinate 2,408, forward strand.
CGACGATGATGCGCGCCAGCGCTGGGATGACCTGACCCTCGGCTATACCGAGACCGCCGGGTTGCCTGCCTTGCGTGCCGAAATTGCATCGATGTACAGCGGAATTAGCCCCGACGACGTACTGACCTTTGCCGGTGCCGAAGAAGCCGTCTATATCGCCGCAAACGTCCTGCTTGGCCCGGGTGATCACATGATTACCACCTGGCCCGGGTATCAGTCGCTCTACGAAGTAGGCCGCGCTACCGGTGCCGATGTGACGCTGATTGATCTCAAACCAGAGCAGAAGTGGAAGATCGACATCGAGGCATTGCGCCGCGCTGTGCGCCCCAATACGAAGCTGATTCTGCTCAACGTGCCCCACAATCCGACCGGTGCGACGTTGACACACGACGAATGGCGCACGGTGGTGGACATCGCCGAGGCCGCGGGAGCGTACCTGTTTGCGGACGAAGTCTATCGCCTGCTCGAGTACAACCCGGCAGATCGTCTGCCTGCTGCCTGCGAACTCAGCACCCGTGGCTTGAGCCTGAGCGTGATGTCCAAAGCATTCGGTCTGGCGGGTCTACGCGTTGGTTGGTTGATTATCCGCGATAGTGAACTCCGGGCCCGTATGATGGCCTACAAAGACTACACGACGATCTGTAATTCGGCCCCGTCCGAAATCCTTTCGCTGATTGCCTTGCGCGCACGGACACGCATGTTGGCACGCAGTCGCTCGATTGTGTTGCGCAACCTGCAGCTCTTTCATCAGTTGTGCATGGACCGCCCGCAACAATTGCGGATGGTCGCACCACAGGCGGGGAGTGTAGCGTTCCCTGAGTTGCTGGGTGATACGCCGATTGCTGTTGCTGCAGACACATTGAAAACACAGCACGGGGTGTTGGTGTTGCCGGCAACGGTCTATGGGTATCCGGGGAGCTTCTTTCGCATCGGCTTTGGCAAAGAAGATTTTGATGTGGGTTTGCACAAATTTGCTGCCTACCTCGACACCCTGCCAGGAGCAACGGCATGAGTATTTGGTTGACCTATTTGGGCATGGCGGCGGTGACCTACGCAGCCCGGGCGATCCCGTTGCTGGTGATGCGCAACAATCCGCCACCGTGGTTGGCGTTGTGGCTCCGGTATGTGCCGGCGGCGGTGTTTACGGCCTTGGTCGTGCCGGCGTTGGTTACCACGAGTGGTGCGGCGGGGCGGGTGTTGTCGCTCGGGCCGGCAGTGCTTGCAGGCATCATCGGTGCATTGGTGGCATGGCGCACCAGCAACGCCATTCTGACGGTCGTCTGCGGAATGGTGTCCTTTTGGGTGATTCGCATGGTGATGGGCGGCTAGGAGCAGACCATGGAGCTACGCACGATTACCGTTGGCACGCGCGAGAAGGATTGGCAACGGGCCGCCGATGCCGCCGCTGCACTGCGCACGCAGCTCGCCCGTGAGGGCATTGTGGTGCAGACATTGCGGGCCACGCCGATGGTAGATGGGTTCAACAGCTGCGCCGACCTGGTCAGTGTGGCCTGTGGGCTCGAAGAGCGCGCGTTGGATCTGGGGTTTGACTACGTCACCCTCGGCGTAGTGCAGCGCGAGCGCCTCGATCAACTCGCCGATGCAATGGCTGCCACGCAGGCGTTGTTTGCGAGTGTGTCGTTGACTGCACACGACGCCGTCGACGAAAGAGCCATCCAGCAGATGGCGCGGATGACACACGAGTTAGCGCGTAAAGTACCGGGCGGCGTGGGCAACCTGCGGGTAGCGGCGTTGGCACAGGTACCAGCGGGCAGCCCGTTCTTCCCCGCCTCGTGGCACGACGGCGGTGCCCCGTGGTTGGCGATTGGCCCCGAGGCGGCAGCGTTGGCCTGGCAGGCAACCCGCCCGCTGGCCGATGTACCACTCGGCCACGCCGACCGACCGCGGTTGGTGGCGACAGCGTTGCAGCAGTTGGCGGCCGACATTGTGCGCTACGATGCGCTGTTCGCCCGCATTGCCCAACCAATATGTGCGCAGTATGGGATTGGTTATGCGGGCTGTGATTGGTCGCTTGCGCCGCATCCCCACCCCGAACGAAGCATCGCAGGTGCCATCGAAGCACTCGCAGGCGTCCCGTTTGGTGGCTGGGGCACGCTCAGTGCGGTACGCGCCTTGACGGCGACGATCCGCGCCTGTGCGGTCACACAGTTGGGCTTTTCGGGCATTATGTTGCCGGTGGTCGAGGATGCAGTGTTGGCCCAGCGGGCACGCGAGGGTCGCTATACGTTGCGGGATTTGTTGGCATTTAGTACGGTCTGCGGCACGGGGCTGGACACGATCCCGCTGGCGGCTGATGTGTCGGTCGACGCGTTGGCGGGCATGTATCGCGAGGTAGCGTCGGTTGCTACTGCGCTCAAAAAGCCATTGACTGCGCGTCTGATGCCCCTCGCCGGTCATGCCGTCGGCGACACGACGCGCTTTGCCGAAATTTTGCCGCCGGCGCTCGCGTCGTTTTTCTGCGAAGCCAGCGTCTTGCAATAGGCGCACATCGGACTGTCACGACGGAACGTATGCGGGCAAGAGTGTTACACCTTGCCGACTGCGGCGATGACGTCGCGGGTGGTCGCATGGCGGGTGAAGTCTTTGACTTCGATTTTTCTCAGCAGGATCAGCGACAAGCCGAACAGTACTATCTCGATGCCGAAGACGACGGCGTAGCCCGCATATACGCTGCCGAGGGCATATCCGACGACATCACGGACGATTCCGCTGAGCATGGTCCCCCCGAAGCGCGCCAGTGCATCTGCCACACCCCAGGCGCCGATGAAAATGCCGACCTGGCCAGCCACGGTCATGTCGAGCATCAGTGCAAGGTTGGCCGCGGTAGAAATCCCCGCCCCAAAGCCGAACACTGCCAGTCCTGGCACCAATAGTCCGACTTCATGAACCGCGCCGGCTGACACAATCAACCCCAACCCGAGTGCTGCGATGACGGCTCCACTGGCTGCGACACGCTTCATCCCGTAGCGTTTGGTGAGTGGGCTGGTAATCAAGAGCCCCACCAACAACGATGCGCCCCAGATCGAGGTATAGCGTGTGGTGACTGCCGGTGGAACGCCGAAGATGTCGCCGGCGTAGGGCTCGAGCAGGACATCCTGACCCAGTATGCCAACCAACAACAGGATCAGATAAACAAAAAACCGTTTTGCCTGCGGATTGCCCCATACCGTGCGTAAAACGACCTGCATGCTGGGTCTCTGCTCGACGGGTACTGCTGCTGACCCGCGACGCTCGAGGCCGATGACGCCGAGCAGACCGATACCCAGTGCCAAACCTGCCATCTCGATAAAGGCAGTGATGAGCCGTTCGTGTGAGTAGGGCTCGATGGCACGAGAAAAACTGATACCACCGATGATCATGCTCAGGATAAGGACAAACCACATCACGCCGACCGTTTTGGAGCGTTCTTGGGTGCTCGACAGCTCGGTCGCCAATGCGAGATACGAGACCGTTGCGAAGTTGAATCCGAAGCCCCACGCACCAAACGCAACAAAACCAAACGGTATGCCCCACCATAGCCCGTCGTAGATGGCAAACGCAGCGGTGGGTGAGCTGGCTGCTCCAAATGCACAGAGGAACAGTCCGATGATGATGTAGGGGCTCCGATGATAGCCCCAGATCGGGCGCCGTTCGCCCAGTGACCCAATCCAAAGTTGCATGGGTGAGAGCAGATACGGCACCGATACAAGCAACGCGACGAGGGTCGCAGAAATACCCAGTTCGGTAATCATGATGCGGTTGAGGGTGCTGTCGATGGGTAACAATGTCAGACCCACCGATACATGGATGGCACTGAGTCGGATAAGGGTCGGGATTCGCATGGGGCGTCCTTTGATTGCGTTCACATTGTGATTATTGTAACGCACGGGACAATGCATTTTTGCGCGTTCTGTTGCCCAAAACAAACTGACCGGTCAGTCAATATGCGGTGTGGTATACTTTGCCTTCATCGTGACGAAGGAGCGCACCGTGCCCAAGATTACCCCGTTTTTGTGGTTCGACACCAATGCATACGAGGCAGCGCAGTTTTATCTTGCGCTCTTCCCTAACTCCCATTTGACCGCACATCAGACCAACGCCGACGGGACGACGTTCACACTGACCATGTCGCTGGATGGGCGCGAAATCCATGCGCTGAATGGCGGACCGTACATGACCATGAACTCTGCGGTGTCGTTCATGATCGACTGTGCCGACCAAGCCGAGGTCGACCATTATTACGATGCCTTTGCTGCGGGTGGGACCGAGCAACAATGCGGCTGGGTGGTCGACCGCTTCGGGGTGACGTGGCAGGTCGTGCCGGTGCAGCTCGGCGAAGCGTTGGGCAACCCTGACCCGGCCAAAGCGCAACGGGCCATGCAGGCGATGATGGGCATGAAGAAGCTGATTGTCGCTGATTTGCTCAACGCCTAGGTGCAGATGCACACACGCCCCCGTCGGCACCGCCGACGGGGGCGTGATTGGTATGGAGTCTAGTTGATCAATACCGCCGGCCGCTCGTAGACGGTGCCGCCGATGGTGACCTGCTGCATGGGCCAATCGCCGGTGGTCGACACCGATTCGGGGCCATTGGCGGTGACGATCATGGTGTCTTCGGATTTGGTGCCGGTGATGCTCGGGTTCCACGCATACGCCTGATTGACCCCGATGATGTGCGTGCTGTCAGGGCGTGCCTGGATTTCACGGTTTTCGTAGCCGGTCACACCGCCCTGATGATGTTTGTGCCATTCATTGATGTAACCACGCTCGTGGTAGGCCGCGATGATGGCCTGGAACGCACTACCGAGGGTTTGTCCGGGTACCGACGCATGCCAGGCAGCGGCATCGACGGCGGCGCAATCTGCGGCCCGCTGGGCCATGGTTGCATCCATGGCGCCGAACGACACGAGCCGCGTGGCCGATACGATCAAGCCGTTGCGGCGGGCGCACACGACGACCATGGCGGTCTTTTGGACACGTGCGTCGGTGGGGATGGGGTGACGGAACTGGAGCAGGCGGTCGTCTGCTGCTACCAGCGTGACCACCGGTGCTGCGCCCATCGCGTAGACATGCGCAGCTAATAAGCCAGCTACCTCGAACTCGCGCATCCCCGGTCGGACTGCCCGGGTGACCGCCTCGACGGCGCGTCCGGTTGCTGCACCGAGCGCGCGGTAGCGATCGATTTCTTCGGGCTCGAGGGTGACGCGCAGGTCGGTGAGCGCCGCTGCCTGCGAGCGTGCACCGGGCAGGTCACTCGCCCAGGTGCCCGCTCCACACAGCTTGTCGATCCACGCATCGCGTTGCTGTGGCTCGAACCAGGGGAACACATGGGGCGTCAGTGGGAGATTGGTCATTTCTTCGGCCAGCATGCGCGGCATCTCGATCCCACTCGCGACGAGGTAATCGCGCTCGGGAGTGCACAAAATGTTGGCAACAGCGCTCTCGCTATTGAGGCCGACGTGTGCTTGGCCGCCACACGACAGCCAACTCACGTTGGCGCTCCGGGTGAGCAACAGCCCGTTTAAGCCGTGTGCCTGCATGTGCTGTGCGAGGCGTGCGCGTTTGGCGTGATATTCACGATGTGGTTGCATGGGGTGCCTCTTGATAACGCTTCGTGCCTCTATGATAGGGTATTTTTGGCATAAAAGAGTATCACCGCAATCGTATGATTGCGGTGATTGACTGGTGGAGCAATGGGGGGTCGAACCCCAGACCTCAACACTGCCAGCGTTGCGCTCTACCAACTGAGCTATTGCCCCAGACATTATGAACTTGGTGGAGGTGAGGAGGCTCGAACTCCTGGCCTCGACAGTGCGATTGTCGCGCTCTACCAGCTGAGCTACACCCCCAAAACTCTTTTTTCAGTATACGACGCAAAAAGTCCGTTGTCAAACCGAGTTTGGACTGGCGCTGCTGTGGCAGCGCCAGCTTCGATAACGCATTGCTATGCCCCCACAGGCTGTATTCGCCACACTTTGACATAGCGCGCAACGAAGTACGAGCCCACCACAAAGGTCAAGGCTGCAGCCTGTGCAACCAAGCCCTCGACATTGGGGAACACCGCAAACCACATCCCCATCCACCCTGGTACCGGCACCGATACCGCCGTCGTACCAATCCACGCAGCTTGTTGCATTTCTTGTACCTGCTCGCCGACCATAACTACCAACACCATAGCCAAGAGCAATCCAGTCACAATCAGCAATCGTTTGTATGGCAGTTTGTACTGTGTCGCGAAGGTCATGGCACCGACAATACCGGTGAAGAATAACCCGATGAGGACGCCCAACACAACCGTCTGCTCGCCCACACCGAGGCGCACATTTTGCAAGAACAAGACAATCTCGAATCCTTCGCGGTAGACGGCGCTGAATCCCAGCAACATCAGCCCGACAGCAGCGCTGACGCCGGTCGCACCGCCGGCCATGATGTCGCGCTTTTTTGCATTATGCATGCCGATCCAGCCGGTCCAATAGACGTTATGCAAAAACCAATTCATAATGACGAGCAATACGACAATCGCCAGCAATCCGGTGGCGGCTTGGATGTCTAACAATGGCGCATCGATAGCATCGATAATCGCCACGACAACAAACCAGGTGGCAATGCTCGCCCCAAATGCAACCAGTGCGCCCCAAATAATAGGTTTGTTGTGGCGGCGCTGTTCACCCACAAAACTCGCGGTAATTGCCGCTAGGACTAATATCGCTTCGAGCCCTTCGCGGAACACAATCAACGCTGTGTTAACGATAACCGCACTCGGATGTATCCCAACTGCAAACGGGTCGGGCACCCCTGCAGCCACGACCCCTTGCCAGATGAGTGCTGCAACGACAATCAATCCTCCTGTGTATACTGCCCATCCTGCCACACGATGATTTCGCTGCTGCATCGTACCCCTCCAGTACCCATCTGTGCGTCTTTTATCTCACGCGTAGTATAACGAATAAAATCATTTTTGCAAGTATAAACTGTTTTAATTCTAAACACGCCAACGCCCCACGGTCGACCGTGGGGCGTTGGCGGATCTGACCCGGAACGATTAGATATCGAGGTTGCGGACCTCGGGAGCGTGTGTCTGGATGAAGCGTTTGCGTGGAGGCACGAGATCGCCCATCAGCATGGTGAAGGTTTCTTCGGCGGCGACCGCATCGTCCATAGTGACCTTGAGGATGACGCGGTTTGCGGGGTTCATCGTCGTGTCCCAGAGTTGTTCGGCGTTCATTTCGCCCAGCCCTTTGTAGCGCTGGAGCTCGACGCGGTTGCGTTCGGCCGGGGTCAGGGTGGCGACGTATGCTTCGCGGTCTTGGTCGGTGTA